>JALORV010000253.1 GCA_025458735.1 Burkholderiaceae bacterium
CGGGTAAAACGGATGCTGGAAGAAACTGACCATCAGCACCCGCTCGTCGCCCGCCAGGATCTCCTCGGTGCCATTGCCGTGATGCACGTCGAAATCGATAACCGCGACCCGCGCCATGCCATGGACGCTCAGGGCATGGCGCGCGCCGACCGCCACGTTATTGAAGAAGCAGAAGCCCATCGCCGCCGATTTGCGTGCATGGTGGCCGGGCGGCCGCACCGCGCAGAAGGCATTGCCCAGTTCGCCGGCGACTACCCGATCGGTCGCCTCGATCACCGCGCCGGCCGAACGCAGCGCAGCGTCCCAGGTGTGGGGATTCATCGACGTGTCGGGATCGACGGGCGAATAGCCCTGCGGATTTCAGCCGGCCGATGTACGCGATGTCGTGCGCGCGCGCCAGCGCCTCCTCCGACGCCGCCGGCGCGTCGTAGTGCTGCAGGTGCGGTGCGATCCCCGTGGCAATCAGGTGATCGTGGATGGCGGCGAGCCGTTCCGGGCTTTCCGGATGCCACGAACCCATCTCGTGCGCGCCGCAGGCACGATGGGTGAAGAAACCGGTCTGAAGCATGTCCCCTTTCCGCTGCAAGCCGAGCCCGATGTCGAGCCCGACGAAGCGATCCGCAAACCGCGCGGTCCGAGCGTCTTAAGCCAATGTTAGAGAAATTCCGCGCAACCGCCACCCAGATCGGCAGTGTCATCGTCGGCAAGAGCCTGCAGATCCGGCAAAGCCTGACCTGCCTGCTGGCGGGCGGCCATCTGCTGATCGAGGATGCCCCGGGAGTCGGCAAGACGACGCTCGCCCACGCCATCGCGATCTCGCTCGGACTGCCGTTCCGGCGCATCCAGTTCACCAGCGACCTGCTGCCCTCCGACGTCATCGGCGTATCCGTCTACGACCGTGCCAGCGGGCAGTTCGTGTTTCATCCCGGACCCATTTTCACGGAAGTGCTGCTGTCCGACGAGATCAACCGCGCCAGCCCGAAGACCCAGAGCGCGCTGCTGGAGGCGATGGAAGAGAGCCAGGTCTCGGTCGACGGCGTCTCGCGGCCGCTGCCGCAGCCGTTTTTCGTGATCGCCACGCAGAACCCGCTGTCGCAGGTCGGCACCTTCCCGCTGCCCGAGTCGCAGCTCGACCGGTTCCTGATGTGCATCAGCCTCGGCTATCCCGATCGCGCCGCCGAACGTGCGCTGCTGGCCGGTGAGGCCCGCCGCGACATGCTGAAGTCCCTGCCCGCGGTGGCACGGCCGAGCGATCTGGTTGCAGCACAGGCCGAGGTCAAGCGCGTGTTCGTGTCCGCTGCCCTGCTCGATTACGTGCAGGCGCTGATGGGCCACACACGCGCCTCGGGCAAGTATGCGGAGGGCCTGTCTCCCCGCGGCGGTCTGGCCTTGCTGGCCGCGGCCCGCGCGTGGGCCTGGCTCGATGGCCGCAATCATGTCATTCCGGAAGACGTGCAGAACGTGATGCCGGCAGTGGCCGGTCACCGCCTGCACGCGATCAGCCGGGACAACGCCCGCGCGCTGCACGGGCGGGAACTGGTCAGCCAGCTGATCGGCGCCGTGCCGGTGCCATAGGCGCGCCGGCAGCGCGGCCCGACGAGCGATGAGCGTGACCGCACATCCGCTGACCGTGCGCATTGGCGCATGGATCTCCGGCCGGCGCGGACCGGACCAGGGCGCGGTCACCCTCGACCGGCGCCGCGTCTACATCCTGCCGACCACGGCCGGGCTGGTGTTCGGCGCCGCCATGCTGGTGCTGCTGATCGGCTCGATCAACTACAGCCTCCAGCTCGGCTACGCACTGACGTTCCTGGTCACCAGCATGGCAATCGTCGGCATGCACGCGACGCACGCCAACCTCGCCCAGATCGTGCTGCGCGGCGTCCGTGTCGAGCCGGTGTTCGCGGGCGACGTGGCGGTGTTCCAGCTGACGGCGACCAACCCGACCACGGTCGACCGCTATGCGCTGCGCTTCTGTTTCATCGATCCGGAGGCCGCACCGCGCTGGTTCTCCTGGTGGGGCAAGCGGCCCGCGATGCCGTCGGTCTCCTCGGAAGTCCCGGCGAGGGGCGATCGCAGCGTCGGCGTGCCGCTTCCGGCGCCGCAGCGCGGCCGGCTGCCTGCACCGCGTATCGTCATCGAGACCCGTTTTCCGTTCGGACTGTGGCGCGCCTGGGCTTACCTCTCGCCGGCCTTGACGGCGATGGTGTATCCGGCCCCCGAGATCGATGCGCCGCCGCTGCCGGCGGGCGGCCTGGGCGGCGGCGACGGGGTCGGACTCGCTGCCTCGGGCGACGACTTCGCCGGCGTGCGGCCATACAGCCCCGGCGACCCGCAGAAGATGATCGCGTGGCGCCTGGCCGCGCGCAGCGACGAGCTGTCGGTCAAGCAGTTCGAGGCACAGGGCGGCGGCGAGCTGCTGCTCGACTTCAGCGCGCTGCCGGGTCACTTCGATCTCGAGCAGAAGCTGTCGCGGCTCGCGCGCTGGGTGCTCGACGCGGATGCGGCCAACATGCGCTACGGCCTGCGGCTGCCCGGTTCGATGACATTCGCCGGCAGCGGTCCGCAGCATCGTGCGCACTGCCTGACCGCGCTGGCGCTGTACGAGGGCTAGCGTGAAGCTCGACGACGCCCGCAGCGCGCTGGCCACCGGTGGCACCGCCACGGTGGCGCGCGGCTTCGCCGGTCTGGTCCGCCTGTTCGGCCCGCAGACCTCGAGCGCGGCGCGCGAACGGCGCGACGTGCTGGTACTGCTGATCGCGGTGGCGCTGGTGGTGTTTCCGCACTTCGACCATCTGGCCTGGTGGGCCACCTCGGTGGTGCTGCTGCTGCTTTTCTGGCGCACCTGGCTGACGCTGGTGCAACGGCCGCTGCCCGGTCGCTTCATCATGCTGCCGCTGCTGCTGGCCGCCGGCGGCGCGGTCTACCTGCAGCACCGCACCCTTGCCGGCCAGGATGCGGGGGTCACGTTCCTGCTGCTGCTGATGGCGCTGAAGCTGCTCGAGATGCGGGCGCGGCGCGACATCTTCGTCGTCATTTTCCTCGCCTTCTTCATCCTGCTGACGCAGTTCCTGTATGGCCAGGAACTGCCGATCGCGGCGATGACGGTCGCGGCGGTGATCGCGCTTTTCTTCGTGCTGGTCAGCGTCAATCTCGACGAGACCGACCTGCCGGCGCGCGCCAAGCTGCGGCTGGTCGGACTGACGCTGCTCAAGGCGCTGCCGCTGGCGGCGGCGCTGTTCGTGCTGTTCCCGCGCATTTCCGGGCCGTTGTGGGGCATGCCGGGCGAATCAGGACAGGGCCGCACGGGCCTGTCGAACTCGATGTCGCCCGGTTCGATCTCGCGCCTGCTCGACTCGGACGAAGTCGCGCTGCGCGCCCGCTTCGATGGCGCTGTTCCGGGCAACGACAAGCTGTACTGGCGGGGACCGGTGTTCGGCACCTTCAACGGACGCAGCTGGTCGCCGCTGGCCAGCCGCACCAGCCTG
>JALORV010000254.1 GCA_025458735.1 Burkholderiaceae bacterium
CTTGGCGCCAGCGCCGTCGACAGCAGCACATGGTCGATGCGCAGCCCCATTTTTCGGCGGAACGCCATCATCCGGTAATCCCACCACGTGTAGCTGCGCTCGGGCTGCTCGAACAGCCGGAAGCTGTCGACCAGGCCGAGCGCGAGCAGGTCGCGAAAGGCCTGTCGCTCGCGCTCCGAGAACAGCACCTGGCCCTCCCACGCCTTCGGATCGTGCACATCGCGCTCCTCCGGCGCGATGTTGAAGTCACCGGCCAGCACGACCTGCGGGTGGCGGGCCAGTTCGTCGCGCAGCCAGGCGATCAGGGCCTCGATCCAGCGCAGCTTGTAGTCGTACTTGTCGCTGCCGACGCTCTGGCCGTTCGGAAAGTAGGCGCAGACGACACGCAGCCCACCGATGCTGGCCGCGATCAGGCGCTTCTGCGGATCGTCCAGCCCGGGCAGCGCGGTCAGCACCTCGGCGGCGCCAGGGATGGCGGCCCGGCGCGTCAGCAGCGCGACGCCGTTGTAGGTCTTCTGCCCGGCGAACGCGGCGTCGTAGCCGGCCGCGGCGAGTGCCTCGACCGGGAAGTTCTCGTCGATCAGCTTGGTTTCCTGCAGGCAGACGACGTCGACCTGATGGGCTGCCAGCCAGTCGAGCAGGTGCGGCAGGCGTACCTTGAGTGAATTGACGTTCCAGGTGGCAAGCGTGAGCGGCATGTCGTGCACCGGCGTGGCAATGCGCGCGAGTATGCCGGCGGCGCGGTGCCGCCGTCGACCGGCAGTCCGCTATTGCGCCGGCGGCGGCGGTGTCTTCTGTGTCAAGGGTCGCGCCGGTTCCTGCTTGAAATTCGGCGGCAGCATCGAGGTGCGCGGATAGCCCGTGGCATCGAGGCCGTTCCCCCAGTCGTCGGGATTGAAGGCGAGCAATGGCTGGGTGCCCAGCGTGACCACCGGGACACCCTCGGCGCCAGTCAGTCGCTTCAGTTCCATCGCGTCGTCGCCGGTCTCGATCGTGCGCTCGGCAAACGGCACGCCTCGCTTGTTCAGGAAGTCGCGCGCCGTGCCGCAGGGCGGACAGTTCTTCGCCGTAAACAGCATCACCGGGAAGTTGGAGGCGGCGCGCCGCACCTGGTAGGGCAGCAGCGACTGCGTGTGTTCGCCGATCGTCATCAGGTCGATGCGCAGCAGGTTCTGTGCGTTTGGCGGCGGCCGGTCGCCATAGTTGATCTGGCCGCGATAGTCGGTCCAGCGCCAAAGCACCTTGGGCGAACCGGCGGTCGGCGTTTCGCCCGGCACCGCGGCCTGGGCCTGCAACGCGAGCACGAAGACACTGGCAGCGAGAGTGGTCATCAACATGGCATGGACCTGGGTCGAAGGTGAAAAGTGGACATCGGCTATCAGCGGGCAACCGGCGCCGGTCCGTTGCGGCCGGCAAGGCCCGTGGCACGCGCCACCAGCGGCTGCGATGGCTCACCGGCGTAGCCCGGCGGCAGTTGCGATTGCCCGGGATAGCCCGCGTAGTCCAGCGTGCGGGTCCAGGCATCGGCATTGAAGCCGTCGAGCTGCACGCGGCCGACCATCAGCACCGGCACCTTGTCGGTGCCGGTCAGCCGGCGCAGTTCCTCGGCGTCTTCGGGCGCCTCGATGATGCGCTCGGCGAAGGGAACACCCCGGCGGGCGAGCAGCGCGCGCGCCTTGTCGCAGGGCGCGCAGTCGGAGCTGCTGAAAAGCCTCACCGGGTGCTGGGCCATCGCCCGCCGCAGCTCGAAGGGCAGCGTTGCGTTCGGATCGGGTGTGGTGGCGACCGCCCGGCCGTCAACGCGCTGCACGTCGATTGCCTCGGTCGGCGGAAAGTCGCCGTAGTTCACCTGACCGCCGGCGTCGCGCCAGCGGTACTGCGCATCGGCGCTGCCGACGATCGCGACTCCCGCCAGTGCGGCCGCCCAGCGCGCCTTCATGCAACCCTTTCAGTTGGTCATGCCGTGGTGCCGTAGCAGGGCATCGATGGTGGGCTTGCGTCCGCGGAAAGCGATGAACGACTGCATCGCCGGCCGGCTGCCGCCGACGGCCAGGATCTCGTCGCGAAACCGCCGGCCCATCGCCGGGTCCAGCACCCCGGCTTCCTCGAACGCCGCATACGCATCGGCCGACAGCACTTCGGCCCATTTGTAGCTGTAATAGCCTGCCGCGTATGCGCCGGCGAAGATGTGCGAGAAAGACTGTGGAAAGCGGTTGTATTCGGGCTGAGCCAGCACCGCCACCTCGCGCCGCACCGAGTCGAGCAACGCCAGCACGGCGGCTTCGTCGGCGGGCGGCGGATCGCTGTGCAGCAGCATGTCGAACAGCGCGAACTCGAGCTGCCGCACCGTGTAGTGACCGCTCTGGAAGTTGCGGGCGGCAATCATGCGGTCGAACAACTGCCGCGGCAGCGGCGCGCCGGTGTCGACATGCGCGGTCAGCAGCTGCAGCACCTCCCATTCCCAGGCGAAGTTCTCCATGAACTGGCTGGGCAGCTCGACCGCATCCCACTCGACGCCGCGGATGCCGCTGACCGCCGGTTCGTCCACGCGGGTCAGCATGTGATGCAGGCCATGCCCGAATTCGTGGAACAGCGTGAGTACCTCGTCGTGGCGGAAGGTGGCGGGCCGGCCGCCAACGGGTCGCGAGAAGTTGCAGGTCAGGTACGACACCGGCGTCGTCAGCCCCGACCGGGCGCCGCGCCGGCTGCGCGCGTCGTCCTGCCAGGCGCCGCTCTGCTTGTGCTCGCGCGCGTACAGGTCGAGGTAGAACTGGCCGACGAGTTCGCCGCGCAGGGAATCGATCCGGTAGAAGCGCACATCCGGGTGCCACACGGGTGCCGGTTCCTCGCGGATTGCCACGCCGAACAGCGTCTCGATCACGCGGAACAGCCCCGCCAGCACGCGCGACTCGGTGAAGTAGGCCTTGAGCTCCTGGTCCGAGTAGGCATAGCGCGCCTCGCGCAGCTTCTCGCTGGCGTAGGTGAAGTCCCACGGCTGCAGGTCGGTTATCCCGAGATGCTGTGCGGCAAAGGCCTGCAGCTCGGCCAGGTCGCGCTGCGCATAGGGCCGCGCGCGGGCGCCGAGGTCGCGCAGGAACTGCAGCACTTCGGCCGGGTTGGCAGCCATCTTCGGCACCAAAGAAACCTCGGCAAAGCTCGCGTGCCCGAGCAGCTCGGCGTGTTCGCGGCGCAGTCGCAGCAGCTCGACCATCAGCGGGCCGTTGTTCCAGGCCGGATTGCCC
>JALORV010000255.1 GCA_025458735.1 Burkholderiaceae bacterium
CCCATGCCCATCGGCTCTGCCCTGTCCTCGCTCGCCACCGCCCTGCGTCCGCGCAAGGGCGACCAGACGCGCGCTGCGATCGTCGAGGCGGCGCTCGCCACCGCCAGCCGCGACGGCCTCGAGGGCCTCACCATCGGCACGCTGGCCGACCAGATGCAGATGAGCAAGAGCGGCGTGTTCGCGCACTTCGGCTCGCGCGAGGAACTGCAGCTGGCCGTACTGAAGGAGTACACGCGGCGCTTCGTCGACGAGGTGCTGCGCCCGGCGGTGCGCAAGCCGCGCGGCCTGCCGCGCCTCGAGACCATCCTCGACCGCTGGGTGGCCTTTCTCGCGCGCGAGCTCACCCGCGGCTGCATCATGATTGCCGGCGCCGTCGAGTACGACGATCGTCCCGGCCCGCAGCGCGACGAAATGGTCGCGATCATCACCGGCTGGAAGGCCGAACTGCTGAAGGCGATCCGGCAGGCGGTTGCCGAGGGCCACCTGGCGCGCGGTGTGGACGCCCAGCAGATGGTCTTCGAGATCTACGGGCTGATGCTGGCAATGCACCAGGACGCGCGCCTGCTGCGTTCGGCCGACAGTGCCAAGCGCGCGCGGGCGGGTCTGCGCCGCCTCATCGACGACGCACGCGCCGCCAGGCCCCGCTCAACTTCCGTTTCAACCCGCCGCCCCGCGAAAACGGCCGCGGCTCGCGTCACGAAGTAAGGAGACCACGCAATGCCGTCCTACAAGGCCCCGTTACGCGACCAACAGTTCGTCCTGCACGAGGTGCTCGGCGTCGTTGATGCGCTGAGGGAAATGCCACGCTACGCCGAACTCGATGCCGACCTGGTCAACCACGTGATCGAGGAAGCAGGCAAGTTCTGCGAGGACATCCTGTTGCCGATCAATCTCTCCGGTGACGAGGAAGGGTGCACGCTCGATCCCGTGACGAAGGCGGTGAAGACGCCCACGGGCTTCAAGGAAGCGTTCGACGCCTTCCGCGAGGCCGGCTGGCAGGGGCTGGCGGCCGAACACGAGTACGGGGGCCAGGGCCTGCCGCACCTGCTGCAGATCATCTTCTACGAAATGCAGTACTCGACCAACCAGGCGTGGGCGATGTATCCGGGGCTGACCATCGGCGCCTATGAGTGCCTGCTCAAGCACGGCTCCGAAGAGCAGAAGAACCTGTATCTGCCCAAGCTCACCTCGGGGCAGTGGACCGGCACCATGTGCCTGACCGAACCGCACTGCGGCACCGACCTCGGCATGCTGCGATCGAAGGCCGAGCCGCAGCCGGATGGCAGCTACCGCATCACCGGCGAGAAGATCTTCATCTCGTCCGGCGAGCACGACCTGGCGGAGAACATCGTTCACCTGGTACTGGCGCGGTTGCCGGATGCGCCGGGCGGGACCAAGGGCATCTCGCTGTTCATCGTGCCGAAGTTCGTCCCTGCCGGCGTCGGACCCGATGCGAAGGTCGGCGCGCGCAACGGCATCTTCTGCGGCGGCCTCGAGCACAAGATGGGCATCAACGGCAACGCCACCTGCCAGATGATCCTGGAGGGCGCCACCGGATGGCTGGTCGGCGAGCCCAACAAGGGGCTCAACGCGATGTTCGTGATGATGAACGGCGCGCGGCTCGGCGTCGGCGTGCAGGGCCTGGGTCTCACCGAGGTCGCCTACCAGAATGCGGTTGCGTACGCGCGCGACCGCATCCAGGGGCGCGCGCTCGCCGGCCCGACCAATCCGGAGAAGCAGGCTGACCCGATCATCGTGCATCCGGACGTGCGCCGCATGCTGCTCACCGCGCGCGCCTTTGCCGAGGGCGGGCGGGCATTCGCGTACTGGGTCGCGCTGATGGCCGACACGCAGCTGTCGCACCCCGACGAGGAGCAGCGCAGGTTCGGCGCCGACATGATGTCGCTGATGACGCCGATCGTGAAGGCATTCATGACCGACAACGGCTTCCTGTGCGCGTCGGAGTGCCTGCAGGTGTTCGGCGGCCACGGCTACATCCGGCAGAACGGCATGGAGCAGTTCGTGCGCGACGCCCGCATCAACATGATCTACGAGGGCACCAACACGATCCAGTCGCTCGACCTCATCGGCCGCAAGGTCCTGATGGACAACGGCGCCAAGCTGCGCGCCTTCGGCAAGATGGTGACCGAGTTCATCGAGGAAAATGGCGCCAATCCGGACATGGACGAGTTCGTCACCCCGCTCGCCGACATCGGCAACCGGGTGCAGAAGCTGACCATGGAACTCGGCATGAAGGCGATGGCCAACCGGGACGAGGTCGGCGCGGCCGCGGTGCCCTACCTGCGCGTCGTCGGGCATCTCGTGTACTCGTACTTCTGGGCGCGGATGGCCAAGGTGGCAGTAGACCGCGTCAAGTCCGATGGCGGCGGCGTCGACCCGTTCTACAAGCACAAGCTGATGACCGCGCGCTTCTACTTCAAGCGGCTGCTGCCGGAGACCGCGACGCTGATCGGCACTGCGCGCGCCGGATCGGCCACGCTGATGGAGATGCCGGCCGAGGCGTTCTGAAGTAGACCGCGCGCCGGGCGGCGACACTGGACGGAAACAGGCAGAGGAAGTTTCGGGAACCAACGGAGAATCAGATGAGCAACTTCGTCGTACGCAAGGTCGCGGTACTCGGCGCCGGCGTGATGGGCGCGCAGATCGCCGCGCACTGCGTGAATGCGCGCGTGCCGGTGGTGCTGTTCGACCTGCCCGCGAAGGATGGGCCCAAGAACGGCATCGTCCTGAAGGCGATCGAGAACCTGAAGAAGCTGAGCCCGGCGCCGCTGGGCGTGAAGGACGACGCGCAGTACATCCAGGCCGCCAACTACGAGGAACATCTCGAGCTTCTGAAGGGCTGCGATGTCATCATCGAGGCCATCGCAGAGCGCATGGACTGGAAGCACGACCTGTACCGCAAGGTCGCGCCGTTCGTGCGCGACGACGCCATTTTCGCGTCGAACACGTCGGGCCTGCCGATCGCGAAGCTGGCCGAGGCGATGGACGCGGGCCTCAAGGCGCGCTTCTGCGGCGTGCACTTCTTCAACCCGCCGCGCTACATGCACCTCGTGGAGCTGATCCCGACGCCGGCGACGAAGCCCGCGATCCTCGACGAGCTCGAGACGTTCCTCACCTCGACGCTGGGCAAGGGCGTGGTGCGCGCCAAGGACACGCCGAATTTCGTCGCCAACCGCGTCGGCATCTTCGGCATGCTGGCGACGATCAAGGAGGCCGAAGTACGGCCTGTCGTACGACGTCGTCGACGACCTCACCGGCAGCAAGCTGGGCCGCGCCAAGAGCGCTACGTTCCGCACTGCAGACGTCGTCGGCCTCGACACGATGGCGCATGTCATCAGGACGATGCAGGACACGCTGCCGGCCTCGATCGATCCGTTCGCTGCCAACTTCGCCACGCCGCCGGTGCTGAAGGCGCTGGTCGAGAAGGGCGCGCTCGG
>JALORV010000256.1 GCA_025458735.1 Burkholderiaceae bacterium
ACTGCCACGTCTGGCCGACTTCGGCACCCCTGGATCGTCCAGTTGCCACGACGGCAAGGTTTGCCGGCCGGCTTGCAGGCCGCAGCGCCAAGGCACAGCCCTTCGGTTGCCGCGCCCTGGGTCGATCGATCATTGCGCATGGAGTCGACAGACCGCGTCCTCCAGGGACAACCTGTCCAGCCGCGACGTTCAGGCTCTGCCACGCCTCCTTGCCCGCAGGCCGGGTCGTCAACCCTGCATCTGCAAGAGGATGGTGCGCTCGAGGCCCGCGTAGCGATGGACGCCCTTGGCGACGGCGAACAATGTGTAAATCGCCGCTCCGTGCTGATTCAGTAACACCTCCACGGGGTACTCAGGGCGCTCCGCATAAGCCGCGTCCAGCCAGTCGCCGATGTTCGGAATGACCTCGCCGGTGTCCAGGTCCGTGGCTTGGCGAATGCGCGAAAAGCGGAATGGCCGGTTCGCGCCGCGCAACCGGCAGAACGCCCAGAGTACGCCACCCATTCCGTCGGTCGTGCGCACATAGCGCACCGTATTGATGTCGCGCTCGGTGACTTTACCGAGGCGATCCTCAAAGGTGATATGTAAGCGCTTGCCCGGCAGACTCCTCGCGTCGCCTTCCATGTAGGTGCTGAGGGCTTCCTGGTCCCATGCGTCTTTGTCGAGTGCCTGATGCTCCGACTCTGGAGGGCCTTCCGATGTAATCGTCACCTTCAACTCGATCGGTTCCGACACGCGACTGTTCGGCGAATCACTCGGTTGGGACTTCTTGCTGCGACTCACGAACCACCACAGTCCGGCTGCTGCCGCGATCAATGCCCAGAAGGGCAAGTAGTCCATGGCGCCCCCCGCACGTGTTCAGATACGAGAGGAGGATAAGGCGAAGGCCGCGGGTTTCCGCGCTACTGGGTCGCCGGTCTATCCACGGCGGCGGCGCCAGGCGTAGCGCGCCACCGGGGCCAGACGTCGGCCCGCCAGACCTGCAGGAGCGCAGCCCTCAGCGCGGGGTTGGCCGCCGGCCCGGTCCAGGCCGTCCAGTCGCTGGCCGGCATGCCGCGATCGAACGCCTCAGCCACGATCAGCGCGAACGGTGCCGGTGGCTCGACGGTGAACACTTGGCCGCCCTGCATCACGAGGTCGAGCACGTCGGAGGCGGGGGGTGGCTGCGGCGCGATGGCGGCAGCGACGGGGTCGGGCATGAGGTGCATGGTGGCGCGCGGTCGCCGGCGCCTCATTTCCCAGGCATCTCCCAGAACGGCCTAGACCCAGGAAAAGTTAGGGGCCGCTCACTGGCGGCCCCTACTGTTTCTTGGTGGAGACGAGGAGGATCGAACTCCTGACCTTCGCATTGCGAACGCGACGCTCTCCCAGCTGAGCTACGCCCCCACGGACGGCCGCGAGTTTAGCACTGGCGCGGCAGGCCCACTCAAGGGGCTCACGCGTTGCGGTACTGGCCCCGCGTCGGGTCCGCACCCGGCACCGCGCCGGCATCGGCGCCTACACTGCGCGCCGCTTCATCCTTCGCAGGAGTTCCCCCGCATGCGCCCCCGACTCGACCCCGCCTGGCTCGACACGCAATACAACAACCGCGCCCGCGTGCCCGACCACGCCACCGTCCTGGCCAGCTGGGCGGAGGCCTCGGCACTGGCGCGAGCGCGCAGCCCGGCGCAGCTGGACGTGCCCTACGGCAGTGGCGCCGGCGAGACGCTGGACGTTTTCCCGGCCACCGTGCCCGGCTCGGCAGCCGCGCCGGTGCTGGTCTTCATCCACGGCGGCTACTGGCGCTCGCTGGACAAGGCCGAGCATTCCTTCGTCGCGCCTTCCTTCAACGCCGCCGGCGCGATGGTGGTGGTGCCCAACTACGCGCTGTGCCCTGCCGTGAGCATCGAGCACATCGTTCTGCAGATGGCCGCGGCGGTGGCGTGGACCTGGCGTCGTGCAGCCGACTTCGGCGGCGACCCCACTCGCATCGCGCTGGCCGGGCACTCGGCCGGCGGCCACCTGGCCACCATGCTGCTGAGCTGCCGCTGGAAGGAACTGGCCGACGACCCGCCGCTGCAGCCGCTGGCCGGCGCCTTGTCCATCTCGGGCCTGTACGACCTGGAGCCGCTGCGCCATGCACCGTTCCTGCAGGCCGACCTGCGGCTCACGCCGTCCTCGGTGGCCCGGCTCAGCCCGGCCTTCTTTCCGCGCCCCAAGGGTGCCAAGCTCTTCACCACCGTGGGCAGCGAGGAGAGCGACGAATTCCTGCGCCAGAACCGCCTCATCCGCGATGTCTGGGGTCCCACCGCGGTGCCGGTGTGTGAAACCGTGCCCGCCGCCAACCACTTCACCGTGCTCAGGAACCTGGCCGACCCGGCCGGCCGCCTGCACGAACTGGCGCTGCGACTGCTGGGTCTGCGCTGACCGCGTCTTTGGCATTGACTATGACCGGCATTGACGCGACGCATTGGACGGCGGCCATGGATCTGATAGCGTTTCACTTCGGCAGCGCCGCGTCTCGGCGCCCCGACAGACCGACAGACCGCTTGACTACCAGGAGCATCAAATGGGCTTGAAAGGTACGAAGACCGAGCAGAACCTGAAGGACGCCTTCGCGGGCGAATCGCAGGCCAACCGCCGCTATCTGTATTTCGCGAACAAGGCCGACGTGGAAGGCCAGAACGACGTGGCGATGCTGTTCCGTTCCACCGCCGAGGGCGAGACGGGCCACGCGCACGGCCACCTCGAATTCCTCGAGAACGGCTCGGGCGACCCCGCCACCGGCCTGCCCATCGGCAGCAGCCGCCAGAACCTGATGGCCGCCGTGGCCGGCGAAACCCACGAGTACACCGACATGTACCCGGGCATGGCCAAGACCGCGCGCGACGAAGGTTTCGACGAGATCGCCGACTGGTTCGAGACGCTGGCCAAAGCCGAGCGCTCGCACGCCAACCGCTATCAGAAGGCGCTGGACGCACTCGTCGACTGAAGGCCCCCGCACGCGCCGGCCGCGGGTTCGCCTGCGCCCGGCAAGGCTGGAACAGGGGGCCTCGTGCCCCTTGTTCCGTTTGAACCACCCACCGGCAGCCCACCATGCGCGAAGGCAACCTCGAAGCCCCCACCCGGCACGCGATCGACTGGAAGAACCCCGACTTCTACGACGAAGGGAAGGCCTTCGCCGAGATGGAGCGCGTGTTCGACATCTGCCACGGCTGCCGCCGCTGCGTCAGCCTGTGCCAGAGTTTCCCCAACCT
>JALORV010000257.1 GCA_025458735.1 Burkholderiaceae bacterium
TGCCAGAACTCCAGCGCCACGGGGCGCAGCCGGTAGCCGCCCCAGTGGGGCGGGCGGTCCGGGTTCAGTCCGTGACGCAGCCCCATTTCGGCCGCGCGTGCCATCAGCCACGCCTTGCTCGGGATCGGTTCGCTCTGCGGCGAGGCCCAGGCGCCGATGCGGCTCGCCAGCGGACGGCTGCGGTAGTACTCGTCCGACTCGGCGGCCGCGACGCGCTCGACCGTGCCCTCGATGCGGATCTGGCGTTCGAGTTCGGCCCAGAAGAAGAGCAGCGCCGCGCGCGGGTTGGCCGCCAGCTCACGTCCCTTGCGGCTGTCGTAGTTGGTGTAGAAAACGAAGCCGTCGTCGTCATAGCCCTTCAGCAGGACGGTGCGCGCCGATGGCGTGCCGTCGACGGCAGCAGTGGCCAGCGTCATCGCGTTGGCCTCGCGCAGCATGGAACGGGTTGCCTCGTCCCACCAGCGCGCGAACTGCCGCATCGGATGAGGATCGGCGTGCTCTTCGTCGAGCGCGCCCTTCATGTAGTCGGTCCGCAGCCGGGCGATGTCGTCCATGGTTCGATTCTAGGGTGTGGGCCCGCTCAGGCAGGACCGAAGGTGCCCGCCGAGCGCCAGGCCGCGGCGTCGACCCCGGCATGGCGCGCCAGGCGCTCGAGGTGCGGATCGACGATGCCGTGGCTGCGCAGCGCGCAGATCGTGTTGACCAGGTACTCCAGGCTGGTGCCGTAACGGCCGCGGCTGCCGCGCTCGAACACCGCGAGGATCGCGCGCTCGTCGAGGCGGCCGGCGTAGTTGGGCGCGTCGCGCCGCACGACGAAGGCCACGGCCGGCACCAGCGCGCCGTCGCCGATCCGGCAGTCGATCAGGCGCGGCGCATAGGAGTTGGTCATCATCTCGCGCTGCCAGAGCTGCAGGAACTGGCTGCGCACGGCGGCCGCGGGTACCTGGTACACCACGCCCGTGCAGGAACCGCCGCGGTCCAGCCCGGCCACCAGTCCGGGGCATTGCGGGGTCCCGCGGTTGATCCGGCTCCACAGGCACAGGCGCCGGTGATAGCCGTGCACGCGCGCCGGCAGGCGCAGGTCGAACGACAGTTCCGGCTTCCAGATCAGCGAGCCGTAGCCGAACACCCAGAGCGCGCTGCTGCCGTCCCAGCCGCGCAGGAAGTCGTCGAGCGACGCCTCGAGCTGCTCGTAGCTCAGCCGCCGTGGCAGTTCGTCTTCAGCGCTCATCGATGGGGATCCGGTCGATGCGCTTCGCGGTGCCAGCGGCCGCGCGCGCTCCAGCCGCCGCCGGCCAGCGCGGCCGCCATCAGCCAGAAGCCTGCGGCGGCACCCAGCACCGAGCCGAAAGCGCCGATGACCAGCGGCAGCACGACATGGCTGGAATTCATGATGGTCGTGCGCAGGCCGAGAGCCTCGCCGACGCGGCCCGGCGGTGTGCGCTCGTGCAGCAGGGACATGACGTTCGGCTGGGCCGAGCCGAGGCCCAGCCCGAGCAGGAAGGCGACGGCCATCAGCGGCACCATCGAGTCAAACAGCGGCATCAGCGCGAAGGCGATGGCCGACGAGACGATGGTGAACAGCAGGACCTGCCACTCCCGGTAACGGCGCGCCAGCGCCGGCATGGCAAGCCGGATCGTGAAGGTGGCGGCGGCGAAGCTGCCGAGCACCAGTCCGATTTCCGAAGCGGTCAGGCCGATGCTGGTGCCGTAGATCGGGATCAGGAAAGACTGCATGTCCCACGACATCGAAATCAGCCCGCTGACCACCAGCACGGCCCGCACTTCGCCATGGCGCAGCAGTTCGAGCGCATCGGAAGGCTCGGCGGCATGCGCCGGGGCCTCGTGCGGCGGCAACCGGCCGCGCTGCGAGACCAGCAGCGCCAGGCTCACCGCCAGCAGCACGAACACGGCGGCCAGCGTCAGGCGGTGGCCGACGGAATCGATCATGAAGCCGCTCGCCACAGGCGCGATCAGCCCGGAGGTCGAGAAGCCCAGCGCCAGCACGGAAAACGCCGCTGGCCGACGCGCCGGGTCGGCCAGCGCACCGACCAGGTTCTGCAGCGTCATCTGCACGTACATGAAGCCGGTGCCCAGCAGCGCGGCAGCCACCAGCAGCGGCGCCACGTCGGCGGTCGCGTAGGGAAACGCCGCCGGCAGCAGGGCGCCGGCCGTCATCAGCCCGGTGCCGAGCAGCAGCGGCCGGGCGGGACCGACGCGATCGAGCCAGCGGCCGGCGCGCACGGCCAGCAGTGCGGGCACCAGGGCGTACAGCGCCATCATGACGCCGACGGTGAAGGTGGAGGCCTTGTTCGACAGCGCATACAGCGAGGAGGTGACGCGCGCCGCACCGAAGGCGGTGTGCGTCAGGACGACGAAGCCGATGATGTGCGGCAGCGTGGGCTTCATTCGTCTCGTGTCGTCGCGGCTGCCGGCAGGGGTCGCCACGCTACCAGCGCCACGCCGGCGCAGGTGACGGCGATGCCGAGTGCGGTCAGCGCGGTCGGCCTGACGCCGAACATCGCCCACTCGAGCGCGACCGCGATGATCGGCGTCAGGTAAAGCAGGCTCGTGACCCGCGTCGCCTCGCCACGCCGCATCAGCGTGTGCAGCGCGTTGACCGCGAGGATCGACGCCAGCACCACGAGGAAGACGATGCTGCCGGCCAGCGCCCAGGTCCATTGCACGGCGAAGCCTTCGACCGTAATGGCAAGCGGCGCCAGCACGATCACGGTGGCGATGAACTGCACCGCGCCCGCCGCGCGCAGGTCCACCGCCGGGCAGAAAGTCCGCTGGTAAAGCGTCCCGACGGTGATGCCGGTCAGCGCGACCGCCACGGCGAACAGGGCCGGTCCCGCCAGCGCACGCAGGTCGATCTTGTGCCAGACCACCAGCGCAACGCCCAGCAGGCCGAGCGCGACGCCGAGCCACTGCGGCGGCCGCAGTC
The DNA here is from genome assembly GCA_025458735.1 of Burkholderiaceae bacterium. Next base: position 2,948 of record JALORV010000257.1, read on the forward strand.
GTTCGCCGAGCAGCGGCGCCGCGACCACCGCGGTGACCAGTGGTTGCAGCGCGAGGATCAGCGCCGCGATGCCGGCGGACATGCCCAGGTACTGCGCGTAGTGGCTACCGCCCAGGTTGACGGCGTGCATCAGCCAGCCGGCCACGATTACATGCGCCAGCAACCGGCCGCGCGGCCACACCGGACGCGCCAGCCAGGCGAGCGGAACCACCAGCAGCACGCCGAGGGCGAAGCGCAGCGTCAGGAAGGTGAAGGGCGGGGCGTACTGCAGGCCAAGAACCATGCCAGCCAGCGGCTGGATTCAAAAGCGCGGGGGGTGCTCACGCCCCGCATTCTTGCAGACCGTCGCCCTCAGGTCGCTCGGACCGTTGCCCTAAGGTCGCGCGGACAGTTGCCCTCAGGTCGCGCGGACCGTCGGCCTGGCCCGCGACCGCTGCCGGCAGCTATCGGGGAAATAGCAACTTTAAATTGGA
>JALORV010000258.1 GCA_025458735.1 Burkholderiaceae bacterium
GTGTAACGGTCCTGGCCGTCCTTGTCCTGCCACTTGCGCGTGCGCAGCCGGCCCTCGACATACACCGGCCGGCCCTTCTTGAGGTACTCGCCGGCAATCTCGGCCAGGCGACCGAAGAAGGCCACGCGGTGCCATTCGGTTTCTTCCTGCTGCTGCCCGGAGGCATCCTTGTAGCGGCGCGTGGTCGCGATCGACACGTTGGTGATCGCGGCGCCGTCGGCCGTGTAGCGCGTCTCGGGATCGCGGCCGAGATTGCCGAGGACGATCACCTTGTTGACCGATGCCATGTCGAGTTCCTCCCGGATCGTGTCCGCCGCGGCAGCAGTGCGTGCAGTTCGTGTCGCGACGGGGTTTCTGGCTATAGTAACAAGTTCGCCTTCGCCTTCTGCGACCTCCGAATCTGCGACCCCGATGGACGACATCCGCATCCGCGGCGCCCGCACGCACAATCTCAAGAGCATCGACCTCGACCTGCCGCGCGAGCGGCTGGTGGTGATCACCGGGCTGTCGGGCTCGGGCAAGTCCTCGCTCGCCTTCGACACGCTGTACGCCGAGGGCCAGCGCCGTTACGTCGAGTCGCTGTCGGCCTACGCGCGGCAGTTCCTGCAGCTGATGGAAAAGCCCGACGTCGACCTGATCGAAGGCCTGTCGCCCGCGATCGCCATCGAGCAGCGCGCCACCTCGCACAACCCGCGCTCCACCGTCGGCACGGTGACCGAGATCCACGACTACCTGCGGCTGCTCTATGCGCGGGTCGGCACGCCCTGCTGCCCCGACCACAAGGTGCCGTTGCAGTCACAAAGCGTCTCGCAGATGGTGGATGCCGCGCTGGCCCTGCCCGCCGACACGAAGATCGTCGTGCTGGCGCCGGTGGTGCGCGAGCGCAAGGGCGAGTTCGTCGAGTTCTTCGACGACATGCAGACGCAGGGTTTCGTGCGCTTCCGCATCGACGGCGCCATCGTCGAGGCCGACGCCCTGCCGCCGCTGGCGAAGAACGAGAAGCACTCGCTCGACGTCGTGGTCGACCGGCTGAAGGTGCGCGCCGACGCCCAGCAGCGGCTGGCCGAGTCCTTCGAGACCGCGTTGCGGCTGGCCGACGGCCGCGCGCTGCTGCTCGACCTCGACAACGGGCAGGAGATCGCCTTTTCCAGCCGCTTCGCCTGCCCGGTGTGCAGCTATTCGCTGGCCGAGCTGGAGCCGCGGCTGTTCTCCTTCAACAATCCGATGGGCGCCTGCGAGGCCTGCGACGGCCTCGGTGTCGTCGAGTATTTCGACGAGCAGCGCGTCGTCGCCCATCCGGAACTCGCGCTGGCCAGTGGCGCCATCAAGGGCTGGGACGCGCGCAACCAGTACTACCACCAGATGCTGGTGACGGTGGCGCAGCACTACGGCTTCGACCTCGACCAGCCGTTCGATCAACTGCCGGATTCCGCGCGGCGGGTGATCCTGCACGGTTCGGGCAGCGAGGAAATCCCGTTCACCTACACCAACGAGCGCGGCCGCAAGATGGTGCGCCGGCATCCGTTCGAGGGCGTGATCCCCAGCCTGGAGCGACGCCTGAAGGAGACCGACTCGCTGGTGGTGCGCGACGAACTGGGCAAGCTGCGCAGCCAGCGCGCCTGCCCGGTGTGCGAGGGCTCGCGGCTGCGGCGCGAGGCGCGCAACGTGTTCGTTGGCGAAGGCGCCCAGCAGCGGGGCATCTGGCAGATCTCGGCGGCGCCGCTGGCCGAGGCGGCACGCTACTTCGCGGCGCTGACTTTCAGTGGTGCGAAGAAGGAGATCGCCGGCAAGATCGTCAAGGAGATCGGCTCGCGGCTGCGCTTCCTGGTCGATGTCGGCCTCGACTATCTGTCGCTCGACCGCTCGGCCGACACGCTGTCGGGCGGCGAGTCGCAGCGCATCCGCCTGGCGTCGCAGATCGGCTCCGGGCTCACCGGCGTCATGTACGTGCTGGACGAGCCCTCAATCGGCCTGCACCAGCGCGACAACGACCGCCTGATCGGCACCCTGAAGCACCTGCGCGATCTCGGCAACAGCGTGATCGTGGTCGAGCACGACGAAGACGCTATCCGCGCGGCCGACTTCATCGTTGACATGGGTCCCGGCGCCGGCGCGCACGGCGGCGAGGTGATCGCGCACGGCACGCTGGCCGAGATCGAGGCGAACGAGCGGTCCCTGACCGGGCAGTACCTGGCCGGGCGGCGGCAGATCGAGGTTCCGGCCGACCGCACACCGCCATTCACGCACTGGCTCAAGCTCTCCGGCGCGGCGGGCAACAACCTGAAGAACGTGACACTCGACCTGCCGATCGGGCTGCTCACCTGCGTCACCGGCGTGTCGGGCTCGGGCAAGTCGACGCTGATCAACGACACGCTGTACGCCGCCGTGGCGCGGCACCTGTACGGCTCGGCGGCCGAACCGGCCGCCTATGCGGACCTCGAAGGACTCGAGCATGTCGACAAGGTCATCAGCGTCGACCAGAGCCCGATCGGGCGCACGCCGCGCAGCAACCCGGCCACCTACACGGGGCTGTTCACGCCGATCCGGGAACTGTTCGCCGAGACGCCGACCGCGCGCGAGCGCGGCTACGAGGCCGGCCGCTTTTCGTTCAACGTCAAGGGCGGCCGCTGCGAGACCTGCCAGGGCGACGGCGTCATCAAGGTCGAGATGCACTTTCTGCCCGACGTCTATGTCTCCTGCGATGTCTGTCACGGCAAGCGCTACAACCGCGAGACGCTCGAGGTGCACTACAAGGGCCGGAGCATCGCCGATGTGCTCGACATGACCGTCACCGATGCCTTCGAGTTCTTCGGCGCCGTGCCGGCGATAGCGCGCAAGCTGCAGACGCTGCTCGACGTCGGCCTCGGCTACGTCCGCCTCGGGCAGAGCGCCACCACGCTCTCGGGCGGCGAGGCGCAGCGCGTCAAGCTCTCGCTCGAGCTGTCCAAGCGCGACACCGGCCGCACGCTCTACATCCTCGACGAGCCGACCACCGGACTGCACTTCGACGACATCGCGCAGCTGCTGAAGGTGCTGCACCAGCTGCGCAACGCCGGCAACACGGTGGTCGTCATCGAGCACAACCTCGACGTCATCAAGACTGCCGACTGGGTCGTCGACCTCGGCCCCGAAGGCGGCGACGGCGGCGGCCGCATCATCGCCACCGGGCCGCCGGAGCAGATCGCCGCCAGCCGCGAGCGCCGCGGACTGGCGCCGTCGCTGCGAGCTCTCGCTGGCTTGGCGCAGTGCGCCGTGCCTGCAGCAAGGCCGCAGCCCGGCCGGCACCTCAGAACTGCACGGCACCGACGACCTGCAGCTCGCCGCCGACGATTCGCAGCACCACGCCTTCGCCGACCGCCGCGGGCCGGCCCGTC
>JALORV010000259.1:0-4103 GCA_025458735.1 Burkholderiaceae bacterium
CCGGTCTGGGGCTTCGCGACCGTGTCCGAGTCACTGGCCGCAGGCATCGCACCGGGACGCCGGGTCTGGGGGTACTTGCCCGCAGGCACGCATCTGGTGATAGAGCCGGCGAAGGTCTCGGCCGGTGGCTTCGTGGAGGGCTCCGCGCACCGCCGTGAATTGCCCGGCGTCTATAACCAGGTCGTCTTCTGCGACGCCGACCCGGGCTGGCGGCCGGAACTCGAAGGGCTGCAGGCCGTGCTGCGGCCGCTCTACTTCACGGCCTTTCTGCTCAACGACTTCCTGGCCGCCAACGACTTCTTCGGCGCCGATCAGGTGCTGCTGTCCAGCGCGTCGAGCAAGACGGCGCAGGCCACCGCCTGGTGCCTGTCGCAGCGGCGCGGGACGCCCGGCGCACCCCGCATCGTCGGCCTTACGTCGGCGGCACAGGCGGACTTCGTGCGCTCGCTCGGCAGCTATGACCTGGTGCTGACATACGACCAGCTGGGCACGCTGGAGCCGCTGCGGCCCACCATCTACGTCGACTTTGCCGGCAACGCGGTGCTGCGGCACAGCGTCCATGCCCACTTCGCCGATGCGCTGAAGTTCAGCAGCTCGGTCGGCGGCACGCACTGGAGCGCGCTGGGCTCGGCGCGCGACCTGCCCGGGCCGCGGCCCGCGCTGTTCTTCGCGCCGGCGCAGGCGAAAGCGCGCAGTGCGCCGTCGCCGCAGGGCTGGGGCGTGGCCGAGCTGCAGCGGCGCATGGCGCAGGCATGGTCGCAGTTCGTCGGCCACGTGAGCGGGCATGGCTCGGTGCGTATCGTGATGCGGCCCGGCGCTCAGGCCGCCCTGCAGGCCTATGGCGAGATGCTCGCAGGCCGCGCCGACGCCCGCGAGGGGCTGATGCTCGACATGCGAAGCTGAGCAGGCGCGCCGTGGCCGGGTGCCGCTGGGCACCCGGAGAGCGCGGACAGGACGATGTCTTCGTCACTCCTATACTTTGCGCCATCAAAGCTGGACGCGGCCTGAGGCAACCGGATGCGCGAGTGTGATGTGGCGGTGATCGGCGCCGGTGTGGCAGGCATGGCCGCGGCGCTCGGCATGGCGCAGCGTTCGATGTCCGCATCTATGCGGCCGCGCCGGGCACGGTCGATCTGCTCGAGCGGCTGTCGGTCTGGAAGCGCGTCGATGCGGGGCGCATGGCGACAGTCGAGCGCATGCGCGTGTTCGGCGATCGCGGCGACGAGCTCACTTTCGATGCCTACGAGGCAGCGGTCGAACGGTTGGCGACGATCGTCGAGGAATCCGAACTGGTGCGCGTGCTCGATGCCGCCTGCGACTTCCAGCCGGCGATTGAGCGCGTGGCGGCTGCTTTCGAGTCTCTGCAGGCCGGCGAAACGGGCGTCGCGATCGGCCTTGCCGATGGCACCGCCCTGCAGGCGCGGCTCGTCGTCGGCGCCGACGGTGCGCAGTCGCCCGTACGGGCGGCCTGCGGCATCAGCGCGCGGGTCACCGATTACCGGCAGACGGCCATCGTCGCCAACTTCCGCTGCGCGCAGCCGCATCTGGGCACCGCCTGGCAGTGGTTCACAGACGAAGGCATCGTGGCGCTGCTGCCGCTGCCGGATTCCCATGTGTCGCTGGTCTGGTCGGCGCCGGCCCAGCTGGCCGCGGAGCTGGCCGCGCTCGAACCGGGCGCGCTGGCCCAGCGGGTCACTGCGCGGGTGCAGGCGACGCTTGGTGAACTCGCCCCGGCCGGCCCGTCGGCCGGCTTTCCGCTGCGGCTGGTGGTGGTGGATCGGCTGATCGGGCCGCGCGTGGCGCTGGTGGGCGATGCCGCGCACGTGGTGCATCCGCTGGCCGGGCAGGGACTGAACCTCGGCCTGCAGGATGTCGGTGCATTGCTCGAAGTGATGCGCGCGCGCGAGGCTTTTCGCGACATCGGCGATGCGGTACTGCTGCGACGCTACGAGCGCAGCCGTGCCGAGCCGATCGCGCTGATGCGCGCGGCCACCGACGGGCTGGCGCGGCTGTTCGGCATCGACGATCCGTTCGCGCGCCTGCTGCGCAATACCGGGATGGCGGTGGCCGACCGTCTGTCGCCGCTGAAGAGCCTGCTGGTCCGGCAGGCGCTGGGCGGCTGAACCGGCCGCGCGGCGCGCGGTCACAACTGCCTCGGTGCCGACCCGGGGGTCGGCGGGGCCAGATCTACCGCCCATCGGGCCAGGTCACACAGGCGTGCGGCTAAACTCCGCCGCCGCTTTCAGGAGAGATCAATGAGTCGTTGGATTCGATGCATCACGCTGCCGGCGCTGGCCATGGCGTGTTCCATGGCGCTGGCCCAGGCACCCAAGGGGGGCGATGCGTCGAAGGGCGCAGCGGCCGCCGGCAGTACCGAGGCCCAGGTCGCGGCGCGTTTCGCGGAGCGCGCGGGGATGAAGCCGGACCAGGTGTTCCGCGGCCCCGCGGGGTTGTATGAAGTGCTGGTGCGCGGCGAGCTTTATTACGTCGATCCGGCCGTGACGGTGGTCATCATGGGCCGGATGTTCGATTCGCGCACGCGCGAGGACCTGACCCAGAAGCGGCTCGACACGGCGCTGCGCATCGACTTCAAGGCATTGCCGTTCGACCAGGCCATCAAGACCGTGCGCGGCAACGGCTCGCGCACCATGGTCACCTTCGAGGATCCGAACTGCCCGTACTGCAAGCGCCTGTGGCAGAACATGCAGCAACTCAACAACGTCACGATCTACAGCTTCCTGTACCCAATCCTGTCGCCTGACTCGCAGGAAAAGTCGAGGGCGATCTGGTGTGCCAAGGACCGCGCGGCAGCATGGGACAACTACATGGTGCAGGGCAAGGCTCCGGCCGCTGCCGCTCCCGACTGCAAGACGCCGCTCGAGCAGAACCTGGCCCTGGGCCGCGAGTTCGGCATCAACGGCACGCCGACGATCGTGTTCGCCGACGGCTCGCGTGGAGCCGGCGCAATGACGGTCGAGGCCATCGAGCAGAAGCTGGCGGCCACCGCCAGGAAGTAGCGCGGCTCAGCGCCTGAGCAGTGCCTCCGGCGTGCTGCCGCGGGGCACCAGCAGCCAGGCGCTGGCGTCGTACTTCTGGGTGCCGGCCACCTGTCCGGCCTCGGCACCGAAACCCCAGAAGAAGTCGAAGCGCAGCGGCCCGCGGATGGCGCCGCCGGTGTCCTGCGCCATCATCGGGCGCACCAGCGGCTGGGCGGTGAGGCCGGCCTGCCGCGGGTCGGTGGTGGCAACCACGACCGGCGCGCCCAGCGGGATGTGGCGTGCATCGACGGCCAGCGAACGGCCGGCGGTCAGCGGCACGCCGAGGGCGCCAACCGGCCCGGCGGCCGGATCGCCCAATGGCAGTTCGCGGAAGAACACGTAGCTCGGGTTCTGATCGAGCAGTTCGCGTGCTCGCCCCGGATTGCGCGCGATCCAGCCCTTGATGCCCTGCATCGAGGCCTGGTCCAGCGTCAGCTCGCCCTGGTCGACCAGCCAGCGTCCGATCGAGCGATACGGGTGGCCATTTTGGTCACCGTAGCCGACGCGGATCATGCTGCCATCGTCGAACTGCACGCGGCCCGAGCCCTGTACCTGCAGGAAGAAGGCCTCGACCGGATCGTCGACCCACACCATTTCCAGGCCTGTCGGCAACTCGCCGCGCGCGATCTCGGCGCGCGAGGGGTAGGGCACCACCCGCTGCCCCTGCAGGCGGCCGCGCAGCCGCAGGTTGGCGAGTTCCGGCTGCACGGCGGCGAGGTCGATGACCAGCAGGTCCGGCGGCACCCGGTGCAGCGGCGTGCCATAGCGGCCGTTGCGCTCGCGACTGCCGCGCAGCAGCGGCTCGTAGTAGCCGGTCATCAGCCCGGCATCGCGCGTGTCGAGCGGCTGCCCGCCTTCGACTCGCTGCGTCAGCACCCGATAGGCATCGAAGCGAGCGGCAAAGTAGGCCCGCACGCTGCGGCCGTCGGTGCCGTTGACCTGCTCGGACTGCGCACAGGCCTCGCGCCAGGCTTCGCGCTTGCCGAGCGCGCGGCACGACTGCCGGAAGGCCGGCCACAGTTCGACCCAGTCTTCGGTGCGGGTGGCCGGCAGCATCTCGAACAC
>JALORV010000259.1:4114-8154 GCA_025458735.1 Burkholderiaceae bacterium
GGTGCCGGCCGCGGCAGTGTGGTGGGTGGGGGCGGGGTGGGTGGCGGCGCGGGCGGGGCCGACGGCCGCACCGCACAGCCGGCCAGACAGGCCGCAGCCAGCAGCAGCGTCAGGCGGCGCTTAGAATTCAACGATGGCTGCGACAGGTTCGGATCGATCACTCGCGGGACAGGTGCGCTCATGTGGCTGATTCTGCTCGAAGCCGCGCTGGCCCTCGGTGCGCTGGTCTTCATCGTCTGGTGGACGATGTTCAGCAAACCGCGCCGCCGCCGTCCGCCCGAGCGCTGACGGCCGGCGCTCGATGCAGCGTCCCTAGTGCAGCGCCGCCAGTGCTGCGTCTTCAGTGCAGCGTCTTCGGCATCGACAGCACGAACTCCGGGATCACCGCCTCGAACGCGGTGCCATCGTCGCCGACACACTGGTAGGTGCCGCGCATCGAGCCGACCGGTGTCGGCAGCGGGCAGCCGCTGGTGTATTCGAAGCTCTCACCGGGCCGCAGCACCGGCTGCTCGCCGACCACGCCGTCGCCGCGCACTTCCTCGACCTGGTTGTTGGCATCGGTGATGATCCAGTGGCGCGACAGCAGCTGCGCCGTGCGCTGCCCGGTGTTGCGGATCGTCACCGTGTAGGCGAACACGAAGCGCGCCTCGGCTGGATCGGAGTGGGCATCGAGGTACTGCGGCCTGACACTGACGGAAAATTCGTAGGGCGGCATCATCATCGCGCGGCGGCCGGAAGCGGCCATCATCGCCCTTAGAATAACCGCGACCCGGTAAGTTTCCTGTCTGCCTCAGCCTCGGAGTGGTGATGTCCTCGAATTTCCGTATCGCACCGAGCCTGCTGTCGGCCGACTTTGCGCGGCTGGGGGAGGAGGTCCGGGCGGTGGCCGCCGCCGGGGCCGACTGGATCCACTTCGACGTGATGGACAACCATTACGTGCCGAACCTGACGATCGGCCCGCTGGTGTGCGAGGCGATCCGGCCCCATGTCCAGTTGCCAATCGACGTGCACCTGATGGTCCGGCCGGTGGACCGCATCATCCCTGACTTCGCCAAGGCGGGCGCCGACATCATCACCTTTCATCCCGAAGCCTCCGAGCATGTCGACCGTACGCTCGCCCTGATCCGCGATGCCGGCTGCAAGGCCGGCCTGGTGTTCAATCCGGCGACGCCGCTGGCGTGGATGGACCACGTGATGGACAAGCTCGACGTGGTGCTGCTGATGTCCGTGAATCCCGGCTTCGGCGGCCAGAAGTTCATCCCGGAGACCCTGCACAAGCTGCGTTCGGTGCGGGCGCGGGTCGAGGCGCACTGGCGCGACGCCGGCCGCATGATTCACGTCGAGGTCGACGGTGGGGTGAAGACCGACAACATCCGTGCCATCGCCGAGGCCGGGGCCGACACCTTCGTCGCCGGCAGCGCGGTGTTCGGCGCCCCGGATCCCGACGGCGGCTATCGCGGCGTCCTGGCGCGCCTGCGCGCGGAACTCGCGGCCGTTGCCGGGGCGGCATGAGCTGTCCGCACCGCGCGGGAACGTCGGCGTGACGCGCTGGCCGGCGCGCGCCGTGCTGATCGATCTCGACGGCACGCTGCTCGACACCATCCCCGATCTGGCCGCAGCGGTCAACGCAATGCTGGCCGAACTCGGGCGGCCGCAGCTGCCGACGGCAACCGTGGCGTCGTACATCGGCAAGGGCGCCGACATCCTCGTGCACCGGGCGCTCAGTGGCGCGCTCGATGGCCGGGCCGAAGCGGCACTCTTCGAGCGCGGCAAGGACTCGTTCTACCGGCACTACCGGCGCCTCAACGGCCATGCCGCCCGGGTCTTCCCCGGCGTGCCAGGCGCGCTGGCAGCGTTCCGCGCCGGCGGGCTGCGCCTCGCCTGCGTCACCAACAAGCCGCGCGAATTCACCGAGGCGCTGCTCGATCGCGTCGGCCTCGCGGCGTACTTCGACGCCGTGGTGAGCGGCGACGATACGGTCGAGAAGAAGCCGCACGCGGCGCCGGTGCTGGCGGCCTGCGCGCGGCTGGGCGTCGCGGCGGCCGATGCGATCATGATCGGCGACTCGGAAAACGACCTGCTGTCGGCGCGCGCCGCGGGCTGCCGCGCCATCCTCGTCGAGGGCGGCTACAACGAGGGCAATCCGGTCGGCGCGCTGCCGGCCGATGCTATAGTCGAAACGCTGTCCGAAGCGGTGGCACTGATCGCGCCGCGCGGCCCGACGCAACAACACCGATGACTCACCGCGACCAACGCGATTTCGTTTCCCTGGGGGCATGGCGCAAGGCCTGGTGCCGGTTCTGGCACGCCCAGGGGGTCTGGTCCTGGCGCCGCTAGGTTCAGTCCGCAAGGTGGCAGCCGCTCCGCGGCACCCCGTTGGCAGTCGACCGCGCCATTTTCCCCGGCGCGAATCCCGCAGGTGACACGTGACCGAACTCGAATTCAAGGCCCTCGCGGCCCAGGGCTATAACCGCATCCCGCTGATCGCCGAGAGCTTCGCCGATCTCGAGACGCCGCTGTCGCTCTACCTGAAGCTGGCCAACGAACCGAACACCTTCCTGCTCGAGTCGGTGGTCGGCGGCGAGCGCTTCGGCCGGTACTCGTTCATCGGGCTGGCCGCGCGGCGCGCGCTGCGCTCGTTCATCCGCGACGACGGCTGCACCACCGAGATGGTCGAGGACGGCCGCGTCACGGAGACCATCGACGGTGATCCGCTGGCTGCCATCGAGCGCACCATCGGGCAGTTCAAGGTGGCGCTGCGGCCGGGTCTGCCGCGCTTTGCAGGCGGGCTGGCCGGCTACTTCGGCTACGACACCGTGCGCGTCATCGAGAACAAGCTTGCGCGGCCCAAGCCGGACGACCTTGGCGTGCCCGACATCCTGCTGCTGCTGGCCGAGGAAGTCGCCGTCATCGACAACCTGGCCGGGCGCATCTACCTGATCGTCTATGCCGATCCGCGCCAGCGCGCGTGCCAAGGAGTACATCGCCGCCGGTGACGTGATGCAGGTGCAGATCGGCCAGCGCATCCGCAAGCCGTACGCCGATTCCCCGCTCAGCCTGTACCGGGCGCTGCGCACGCTGAACCCGTCGCCGTACATGTATTTCTACAACTTCGGCGACTTTCACGTGGTTGGCGCCTCGCCCGAGATCCTCGTGCGCAGCGAGGACCGTGCCGGCAAACGCATGGTCGCGATCCGGCCGATCGCCGGCACGCGTCCGCGCGGTGCCACTGCCGAGCAGGATGCCATCCTCGCCGCCGAACTCGCGGCCGATCCGAAGGAACGCGCCGAGCACCTGATGCTGATCGACCTGGCGCGCAACGACATCGGCCGCATCGCGACGACCGGCAGCGTGCGCGTGACCGAGCAGTACGTGATCGAGAAGTACTCCCATGTGCAGCATCTGGTCAGTCATGTCGAGGGCGAACTGAAGCCCGGCCTGACGAACCTCGACGTGCTGCGCGCGACTTTCCCGGCCGGCACGCTGTCGGGCGCACCCAAGGTGCGAGCGATGGAGATCATCGACGAACTCGAACCGGTCAAGCGCGGCATCTACGGCGGCGCCGCGGGCTACCTGTCGTTCGCTGGCGACATGGACCTTGCAATCGTGATCCGCACCGGCATCGTCAAGGACAAGGTGCTCTACGCGCAGGCCGCGGCCGGCATCGTCGCCGACTCCATCGCCGAGAGCGAGTGGAAGGAAACGGAAGTCAAGGCGCGTGCGGTGCTGCGCGCGGCCGAGCAGGTCGAAGACGGCTTCGACGGCGAATGACGGAGGGCAAGAAAAGTGACAACTCGGATCCGACCATTTCTACGGCGCGTGCTGCTTCGCAACTATAGGAGCATAGGACTATGCGATGTAGAGCTGCGATCGCTCACCTACCTTGTGGGAGTGAACGGATCCGGGAAAAGCAACTTTCTAGATGCGCTACATCTTGTTCGGGATGCGCTGAATGGTTCGCTTGATAACGCACTCAACGAGCGCGGGGGCTTAAGTGAGGTCCGAAGGCGATCTAGTGGCCATCCGACGCACTTCGGAAT
>JALORV010000260.1 GCA_025458735.1 Burkholderiaceae bacterium
GCGGCTCGCGGCCAGCGGCAAGCCCAACGCGGCCGCATCGGACCTGATCCGGCAGGCGCGTGACCTGGCGTTCACGCCGATCGTCTCGGCGTCGCTCGCGTCGCAGCCCGAGTTCCTCAAGCTCTTCGCCTCCAACAAGAAGGAGGTGGCGGTATCGAAGCAGATCACCGGCCTGGAGGAGAGCTGGAACCGCAAGGCGCGCGAGAACTATGCCCGCGCTGCCGAACTGGCCCAGCAGGCCGCCGCGCTGATCAAGTAGCGACTTCACCTGCGCGCTGCGGACCGGCGCGCAGGACGAATCAATGAGCGCGACACCGGGCGCCATCACGACGGCGCGCAGCCCGCTCGCCGAGTCGCTGCAGCGGCGCTTCGGCGTTCCTTCTTCTCGACCGGCCTGATGCGCGAGTCGTTCCTGAACTCGCTGTTCGTGGCTACGGTCAGCGTCATCGTCGCCTCGCTGATCGCGGTGCCGCTCGCCTACCTGACGGTGCGCTTCCAGTTCCGCGGCGCGACACTGATCCAGACGCTCGGCGTGCTGCCGCTGATCATGCCGCCGTTCGTCGGCGCAGTCGCGATGCAGCTCATCTTCGGCCGATCAGGCTCGGTCAACCTGCTGCTGGAGGACCACTTCGGGTTCTCGCTGCCGCTGATGCAGGGCCTCACCGGCGTGATCTTCGTCGAGAGCCTGCACTACTTCCCGTTCATCCTGATGAACCTCACCGTCTCGCTGCGCGCGATCGATGGCGCGATGGAGGAGGCGGCGCTCAACCTCGGCGCACGCGGCTGGCGGCTGTTCCGCCGCGTCGTCTTCCCGCTCGCCCTGCCCGGCTACCTGGCCGGTGCGGCGCTGGTATTCATCAAGGTGTTCGACGACCTCGGCACGCCGCTGGTGCTGGGCCAGACCAACCTGCTGGCGCCGCAGGCCTACCTGCGCATCACGCAGGTGGGACTCGAGGATCCGCTCGGCTATGTGATCAGCGTGATCATGATCGCGTTCTCGATCCTCGCGCTGTGGCTCTCGGTGCGGGTGATGCGGGGCAAGGACTACTCGACGCTGCAGAAGGGCGGCGCCGGGATCGCGAAGCGCCGGCTGCAGCCGCTCGAGTCGCTGCTGGCCTACGGCGTGATCGTGTTCGTGCTGCTGGTGGTGCTGAGCCCGCACCTCGGACTGCTGATCCTGTCATTCGCCCGCGTGTGGAGCTACTCGGTGCTGCCGGATGCGTGGACACTCGCGAACTACGTGACCGTGTTCTCGGACTCGAGCGGGATGATCCGCAACACGCTGCTCTACTGCGGCCTGGCGGCGCTGATCGACGTGGTGATCGGCACAGCCATCGCCTACCTGATCCTGCGCACGCGCCTGCCGGCGCGCCAGTGGCTGGACTTCGCGGCCAGCGCCGCGATTGCGGTGCCCGGCATCGTGCTGGCGATCGGCTACCTGCGCACCTTCCAGGGCGTCACCATCGGCGGCACGCCGGTGACACAGACCTGGATCCTGATCATGCTCGCCTACGCAGTGCGTCGCCTGCCGTACGCGCTGCGCTCCTGCATGGCCGCGCTGCAGCAGATCAACGTCAGCCTCGAGGAGGCCGCCGAGGTGCTCGGCGCCAGCCGCTGGCGCACCGTGCGTCGCGTGGTGATCCCGCTGATGGCCGGCGGCATCCTGGCCGGCTTCGTCTCGAGCTTCATCACCGCGGCGGTCGAACTGTCGGCGACGATCCTGCTGGTGACGAAGGAATCGCAGGCGCCGATGAGCTACGGGATCTACCTCTACATGCAGTCGCTGGCGGGGCGCGGTCCGGGCGCGGCGCTCGGCGTGCTGCTGGTGCTGACGGTGGCGGTCGGCACGTATCTCTCGCATCGCTTCGTCGAACGTTCGCAGCAGACCCTGGAGAAGGCATGAAGGCGGTCACCGTCGAGTGCAGCGGCATTGGCATGGCCTACGGCAGCCACCAGGTGCTGCAGGACATCACGCTCACCGTGCAGCCCGGCGAGTTCTTCGCGCTGCTCGGCCCGTCGGGCTCCGGCAAGTCGACCCTGCTGCGCCTGATCGCCGGCTTCAACCGCGCCAATCGCGGCCAGCTGCGCATCGACAGCCACGACATCACCGGCGTGCCGCCGCACGCACGCAACATCGGCATGGTGTTCCAGAACTACGCGCTGTGGCCGCACCTGACCGTGTACGACAACGTCGCCTTCGGCCTGGTAGAGCGGCGCGTCGCGCGCGACGCGATCCGGCAGCGCGTCGGCGAGGCACTGGCACTGGTCGGCCTCGGCGACTACGCCGCGCGGCGCCCGAACCAGCTGTCGGGCGGCCAGCAGCAGCGCGTCGCCCTCGCGCGCACCATCGTCATCGAGCCGCAGGTGCTGCTGCTCGATGAACCACTGTCGAACCTCGACAAGAAGCTGCGCGAGCAGATGCGACTCGAGCTCAAGCGGCTGCAGCGCAAGCTCGGCATCACGACGATCTTCGTCACGCATGACCAGGAAGAGGCGATGACCACGGCCGACCGCATGGCCGTGCTGGACAACGGCGTGCTGCAGCAGGTCGGCACGCCGCGCGAACTGTTCGATACGCCGGCCAACCGCTTCGTCGCGGACTTCGTCGGCAGCACCAACCTGATCGACGGCCATGTCGACGCCGCAAGCGGCCGGTTCGTCGCCGCCGGTCTGGGCGAGCTGCCGCTGCCTGCCGGCGCCGCCGGCAGCGCGCTGTCGGTGCGCCCGCACGCGATCGCGATCGCGACGGCGCGCGACGACCGGCGCACCTGGTTCGAGGGCACGGTGGAAGAAAGCGAGTTCCTCGGCGAGTTCACCCGCTACGCCGTGCGCAGCGGAGACCTGATGCTGACCGCCGACGCGCCGCACCTGTCGGCCACGCCCATTTATCCGGTCGGCACCCGCGTCCAGCTCGGCTTCGACGCCGGCGAAATGCGGGTGCTGCAGTAGGGCGGCGGGTCGGTGCACGGGGGCGGCGCTGAACACACGCAGGTGGGTTCGGCCCGAAGACAGTGGATTGGGCCTTATCTGCCCGCTCTTGTGGCGCTGCGCGCCGCAGACCGCGGGCCGCCCTGTGATCGCCCAGTGCGCCGCCTGCAGGCAGCGCCCGTGCGCGCGGCGCTGAACACACGCAGGTGTGTTCAGCGAAACCCCGCGCTTACCCCATGTGCAATCCGCCGTTGCAGGAGAAGTCGGCGCCGGTGGTGAAACCCGAGTCGTCGCCCGCCAGCCAGGCAACGATCGAGCCGATCTCGTCGGGCGTGCCGAGGCGCTTGACCGGAATGGTGGCGACGATCTTCTCGAGCACCTCGGGCTTG
>JALORV010000261.1 GCA_025458735.1 Burkholderiaceae bacterium
CACAGCATCACGCCGATCGGCGCGCCGAGCATGCGCGGACCCCAGTAATCGAGCGCGTGGCGCTGCACTTGCGGGTCGAGACCGAATGGATCGAGCAGCAGGCCGCCGAGCCAGGCGAGGCCGGCGAACAGCGGCAGCGTCAGCACAGCGCCCCACAACGCAACCCAGGTCGAATGGCTGGCTCGCCAGCGTCGCCGGCTGCCCTCGGCCTGCGCGACGAAGGTCTGCACGGCGAGCCCCACGCCCCCGAGCAGCATCACGAAGAAGAACACCAGCCAGAAGATCGCTGCCATCCCCGCCATCGCGGTCGTCGAGATGTGGCCGACGAACCAGGTGTCCGTCAGGCTGATCACGGCTTGCAGGCTGCTGTTGACCATCAGCGGCAGCGCGAGCGCGGTGATCGCGCGGTAGTCGATGACTGCACGGCCATCGGCGCCAAAGCGCTGCGCCGGAAGGGAGCGACCGCCGCCCGGCATCGCGATGGCGGGCGCTGCAGTCGAATCGCTCACGGGACCGACCTCAGCGCCGCATGTGGCGGTGCACGAACGCGTAGTAGATTGCGCCCAGGAACAGCACCAGTCCGCCGGCCCACAGTGAGATCCGGTGGACATTGCCTGCCATCAGTTCCTGGTCCTGCCCGGCCGTGACGCCGATCCAGGCGAGCGCCGTGCACCACAACGCCGAACCGGCGACGGTGGCGAGCGAGTACCACCCGAAGTTGAGGCGCACGACGCCGGCCGGAATGCCGATCAGGTGGCGAATCACCGGCAGCAGCCGCGAGATGAACACGCCAACCTGCCCGTAGTGCGCGGCCCAGGCCTCCGCCTGCTCGATCTTCTGCGGCGTGATCAGCACGTACCGCCCGTAGCTCATCAACAGCGGCCGCCCGAGCAGCCGCGATGCCCAGTACATGACGCTCGTGCCCAGCCAGGAGCCCAGCGTTCCGGCCACGACGATACCGGTCAGCGACATCGTGCCCTTGGTATGCGCCAGATGGGCTGCGGGCGGGATCACGAACTCGCTCGGCAACGGGATGATCGAGCTTTCCATCGCCATCAGCAGCGCCACGAGCACGTAGCCGCCCTGGTCCAGGGCGCCGAGGTACCACTCGAAGAGGCTTGAGAACAGTTGGCGCATCGGACCGGTCGGTATAGCAGGCCGGCATTCTGCCAGATTCCTGGCCTGGCCCCTCGGCGGACGGTGGGAGCCGCCGTCGACTGATGCGACAATCGCGCACCCAGGGCGGACCTGAGCAGACCGGAGCCTCCATGCCTCGTCGAGTTGGATTGTTGGCCGCAGCGTTGCCTGCGCTTGCCCTGTGGTGGTCGGGCGCGATCCTCGGGCAGGACGCCGCGGCGACCGATGCGGCCGCGAAGCCAGCGCCGGAGACCATTGCGCAGGCGGACATTCCGGTGCGGGCCGACGCCGACGAACGGTTCGCCCGGGACGTCATCCAGCGCAGCACGGGACGCGACCCGACCGCCAAGTTCGAACCACGGCTTGAGGCGCTCGGCAAATCAGTGCGCGAGCAGTCGCAGCTGTTCAAGCGCGACGAGTTGAAGCTGCTCTCGGTCCGGCGGCTCGAGAGTCTCGAGCGGCACTGGAAGTTCTACGGCAAGCAGCTCCAGGCCTGGCGCCGCGACCTGCAGCAGGCGACGGGCCAGTACGCCGAGGATGCCGCGGAGCTCGCCCGGCGCCGCACCCTCTGGGAGGCGACGCGCACGGCGGCCGACACCACGACGATCGCACCCGCGCTCGGCGGGCGGATCGATTTCGTGATGGCCCAGCTGGCGCTGGCAGAGCAGGCGGTCTCCGGTCCGATCGACAAGCAGATCAAGCTGGGCCGGCGCGCGAGTGCCGTGGGCGAGAACATCGAGGCGGGCCAGAGAGCGGTTGCAGCGGCGATCACCTACATCGACAGCCGGCTGATGCAGCTCGACGCGCCGCCGATCTGGGAGCTCTGGCGCGATCAACGCGGATCCGACAGTGCGTTGCTCTCGATGCAGGCCGGCCTCGCGGTCGAGCGGCAGTTCATGGACGAATACTCGGCCGCCCATGCCAACGCACAGCAACTGTTCCGGGCGTTCCAGTTCGCGCTGCTGCCGCTGCTGGTCTGGCTCAGCTTCCGCAGCCGCAAGCTGGCCTCCGACGACCCGGAAATCCAGGCCTCGACGCGCGTGCTACGCCGCCCGATTTCGTCGTGGCTGGTGCTCGCCTTGCTCGCGACGCTGGTGTTCAAGCCGGACGCGCCGATCCTGGTCCACGAGGTCGCGTTGCTGCTCGCATTGATTCCAGTGCTGCGGTTGCTGCCGCCGGCCGTCTACGCGGTGCTCGGTCCCTGGCCGTATGTCGCGACGGGGTTGTACCTTCTCGAACGCCTGAGCTTCCTGGTCGTCGCGAACGCCTTCTACCACCGCGTCTACCTCTTGTTCCTGACGCTGCTCACGCTCGCGCTGCTCGTCTGGCTGCTCTGGCGGTCGCGTCCAGCCGGCGACGGCGCCCCGCGCAGCACGCGGGACAAGGTGCTGCGCGTGGTCGGATACCTGGGTATCGCGACGATGGCGGTCTCTGCCGTCTCGAACGTGTTCGGCAACGTCTCGCTCGCCGAGATGCTGACGGCCGGGCTGATCGACAGCGGCTATGTCGGGCTCGTGCTGTTTGCAGGCGTGACGGTGCTCTCGTCCGTGAGCAGTCTGTTGCTTGCGCGGCGAGCGTCGTCGCGCTTCCGAATCGTCACGCAGCATGCGGGGCCGCTGCTGCGCGGCTTCACCAAGCTGCTCAGGTTGGCGGCGTTCGCGGGATGGGTGGTCATCACGTTGAACGAGTTCCGCATCTACCGGCCGATCTCCGACGCATTGAGGACCGTCCTGAGCCACCCGCTCAATCTCGGGCAAGTCTCGCTCACGCTCGGCGGCGTGCTGCTGTTCGGGTTATCGGTCTATCTCGCATTCTGGGTGGCGAAGACCGTGCGCCTGATCCTGCAGGACGACCTGCTGCCCAAGATGTCGCTGCCACGCGGCGTGGGCAACAGCATCTCCTCGCTCAGCTATTACGCGTTGCTGATGGCTGGGCTGTTCTTCGCGCTCGCGGCGGCGGGATTCGAGGTGAGCCAGCTCGCAATCGTGGTCGGCGCGCTCAGCGTCGGCATCGGCTTCGGCCTGCAGAAC
>JALORV010000262.1 GCA_025458735.1 Burkholderiaceae bacterium
CTTGGCGCTGGTGAGGTCGTGCATGTGCAGGGCACCGACCAGGCGCCCGTCGTCGATCACCAGCAGCTGGTTGCGCAGGCTCGCATCGAGGATGCGCGCCGCCTCGGCCGCCAGCATGGTGGACGGCACCGCCAGCGGACCGGCCGTCATCACATCGCGGACTGCAAGCGTGCGCACGTCGCCGACGCGCTCGATCAGCCGGCGCAGGTCGCCCTCGGTGAAAATGCCGGCGACGCGGCCGTCGCTGTCGATCACCGCCGTCATGCCGAGCCGCTTGCGGCTGATCTCGGCCACTGCCTCCAGCACGCTGGCGTCGACCGGCACGCGCGGCAGCGCCTCGCCGGTGCGCATCAGGTCGGCCACGCGCGTCAGCAGCCGGCGGCCGAGCGCACCGCCCGGGTGCGAGCGGGCGAAGTCCGCTGCGCCGAAGCCGCGCGCGTCGAGGCAGGCGATCGCCAGCGCGTCGCCCAGCGCCAGCATCGCGGTCGTGCTCGAGGTGGGCGCGAGATTCAGCGGGCAGGCTTCCTTCTCGACGTGCACGTTCAGGTGAACGTCGGCATGACGCGCCAGCGACGAGGCCGGGTTGCCGGTCATCGCGATCAGCGGTGTGCCATCGCGCTTGAGTACCGGCATCACCGTGAGCAGTTCCGAGGTCTCGCCCGAGTACGACAGCGCGATCACCGCATCCTGCGGGGTGATCATGCCGAGATCGCCGTGCGCCGCCTCGGCCGCGTGCACGAACAGCGCCGGCGTGCCGGTCGAGGCCAGCGTGGCGGCGAGCTTGCGGCCAATGTGCCCGCTCTTGCCGACGCCGCTGACCACTACGCGGCCGCGGCAGGCGAGCAGCAGGTCGACCGCGCGCTGGAAGTCGGCGTCGATGCGCGCCGCGAGTGCGGCAACCGCGGCCGCCTCGATGGCAATGACCTCGCGCGCGAGGGCGAGCGCCGCCGGGCTGGCGACGGGGGCGCCGTCGAGCTGGCCGTTCGCGGCGGTCGGCATGGAAGTCGCGGACATCGACGGCGATCGTTTCCTGCGGTTCTCGGAGGACGGTTCTGCCTTGCCGCTGGCGGCCGCGAAGCCGGCTCGCCGAGCGAAAGGCGGTGCCTGTCAGGCTGCGGCGATAATACACGCGCACGACACGCTGGCATGAGCTTTGCTTATGTGACGCGCCGCGTGCTCCACCCGCGCCGAATTCCATTGCAACGATGACCTCCGGCCTCGAAGTCACGCTCGTTCTGCTGGCCGCCGTCGTGCTGGGGGTGGTGGCGTTCCGCCTGCTGTCGCTGCCGCCGCTGCTGGCGTACCTCGCGGTCGGCATCGTGATCGGCCCGCATGCGCTGGGACTGGTGCCCGACAGCAAGCAGACGCGTTACCTGGCCGAGTTCGGCGTGGTCTTCCTGATGTTCTCGATCGGGCTCGAGTTCTCGCTGCCGCGGCTGAAGTCGATGCGGCGCATCGTGTTCGGGCTGGGCGGGGCGCAGGTCGGACTGACCATCGTGCTGACGCTCGCCGCTGGTGCGCTGCTCGGCAGCCACTTCGGGATCGGCCTGCCGGGCGCCTTCGCGCTGGGCGCCGCACTGGCCATGTCGTCGACCGCCATCGTGATGAAACTGATGTCCGAGCGCATGCAGCTCGACACCGAGCACGGCCGACGCATCGTCGGCGTGCTGCTGTTCCAGGACCTGGCCGTCGTGCCGCTGCTGGTGGTGCTGCCGGCACTGTCGGCCGATCCCGGCGAACTCGGCACGATGCTGGCGGTGGCGGCAGTCAAGGCGACGGTGCTGCTCACGGTGCTGCTGGCCGGCGGCCAGCGCGTGCTGCGCTGGTGGCTGCAACTGGTGGCACGGCGCAAGTCGCACGAGCTGTTCACGCTCAACGTGCTGCTGGTCACGCT
Source organism: Burkholderiaceae bacterium (assembly GCA_025458735.1). The sequence continues at coordinate 1,895 of JALORV010000262.1, forward strand.
CGGGCTCGCCTGGCTGACCGAGATCGCCGGGCTGTCGCTCGCCCTGGGCGCCTTCGTGGCCGGCATGCTGATCGCGGAGACCGAGTTCCGCCACCAGGTCGAGGAAGACATCAAGCCCTTCCGCGACGTCCTGCTCGGCCTGTTCTTCGTGACGATTGGCATGCTGCTGAACCCGCGCATCGTGGCCGAGCAGTTCGGCTGGGTGCTGTTGCTGCTGCTGCTGCCGGTGGCCTTCAAGTTCTGCCTCATCTATGTGCTGGCGCGGCTGTTCGGCGCGACTGGCGGCACTTCGATCCGCGCGGCGCTGGCGCTGTGCACGGCCGGCGAGTTCGGCTTCGTGCTGCTCGGCCTGGCCGGCCAGTTCGACCTGCTCGAGCCGCTGGTGCTGCAGGTGGTGCTGGCGGCGATGCTGCTGTCGATGCTGGCCGCGCCGCTGCTGGTGCAGCATGCCGACCGCATCGCGCTGCGCCTGGCCTCCAGCGAGTGGCTGCAGAAGTCGCTCGAGATCGCGCAGATCGCGCAGCGAGCGATCGCCACCGAGCGGCACGTTGTGATCTGCGGCTTCGGCCGCAGCGGCCAGCACCTGGCCAAGATGCTGGAGCAGGAAGGCATCGGCTATGTCGCCCTCGATCTCGACCCGGACCTCGTGCGCGAGGCGGCGGCCGCGGGCGAGTCCGTGGTGTACGGCGACGCGGCGCGGCGCGAAACACTGGTGGCGGCCGGTCTGCGGCGCGCCGCGGCGCTGGTGATCACCTACGCCGATGCCGCCTCGGCGCTCAAGGTGATGCGGCATGTCGCCGAGCTGAAACCGAACCTCGCCGTGATCGTGCGCACGCAGGACGACCATGACCTCGACCGCCTGATGAAGGCTGGCGCCACCGAAGTGGTGCCCGAAGTCTTCGAGGGCAGCCTGATGCTCGGCTCGCACGCGCTGATCCTGCTCGGCGTGCCGGTGTCGCGCGTCGTGCGGCGCATACGCGAGGCGCGTGACCAGCGCTATCGGCTGCTGCGCGGGCATTTCCACGGCATCGGCGACGATGATCCGGCCGACGACGAGGCGCGCGACCGCCTGCATTCGGTGCCGATCGGGCCGGGCGCCGCGGCCGCTGGGCGGCGCATCGGGGAACTCGACCTGGCGGCCATCGGCGCCGAGGTCACTGCCGTGCGACGGCGCGGCATCCGCGGGGCCGATCCCAGCGCCGACATGGTGCTGCAGGTGGGCGACGTGGTGGTCCTGCGTGGCGGGCCGGAGGCGATGGAACTGGCCGAAGA
>JALORV010000263.1 GCA_025458735.1 Burkholderiaceae bacterium
ATACCTGCCGCTCGATGCATGGCCGCGACAGTGACCGGCGCTGTGCTGGTTGCAGCAAGTCGGCGATGTTGGCTTGGACGGGGCAGACCAGGGGCGCGGATTACGCACCAGAACCCCTGTGGCAGCCCTTCGGAGCATTTCCGTCCATCTTCCCAGGCGACAGTCTGTCGCTCGCCGAGGCCCGGCTGTCGCAGGGCGGTGGCGGCGTGCGCAGGTGGCTCCTAGAGTTCGTTCATCGATATCCGAAGCACCTACCCCGGAGCCAAACATGAACACCCCCACCATGCACCGCATCGCCTCCTTCGGTTTCGCAGTCGTGTTGACGCTCGGCATGATGCTCGGCATCAACGCCCTGGCGGTCAGCGACGCGCCGGTCGGCCTGCTGGCCCATATGGCGAGCACGAGTCCGGTCTGACCGCTGGCAGCCACCGGTTCCTCCCGGGCCCTCTGCCGTGGTGGCGCCGCTCGCACCCGAGGGCAAGTATCACCGCTGACCAGCCAGCGGGTCCGGCGGTACGGCGGATGACGAGCGCCACCTGCGTATGCCCCACGGACGCCAGGCTCCACTCGGGCAGCGTGTCCCGCATCCACTGCTCGAGCCGCGCAATACCCACCGCGTCAAGCGCCGCCGCTCACAGCAAGCAACGCCCCGCCGACGCGTCAGGGTCGTCGTGGCTGGCCGATGGGCAGCGCGGCGACGGGGTGGGTGGCCCTGGCAGCCATTACCCCGACCCTACGGCCGGCATTCACCCGCCGAGGTACGGCGTGTACTCCAAGCCCTGCTGCGCCAGCCCGATCAGGTTGATGTTGGTCACATTGAGATCGATATCGGCGGCCATCACGCCCAGGCCAGCTACCGTGTAGGCGCCGGTGTCCAGCAGGCCGACGAAGTACGCACGATCGGCCTCGCCGGGCGGGACACCGACCACGTTCGTGTACAGAAGATCCACGACCGCCTGGTGACCAGCGCCTGCACCCAGCCGCGCGTCGATGGCCAGTTGCATGAGGCTCTCGTAGGTCATGCCGCCGTCGATGTAGTACAGCCCTATCCCGGCATAGACCTCGTTGTAGACCTCCGCAGAGCCGAACACGGCGCCAAGGATCTTCGCCACGGTGCCGGCATGGCCCGACAGGTCGAGCGCGACGCCGATGTCTGCAAACTGAAGGCGCTCGACATTGACCAGCGCATCGGCGCCGTCGAGGACCGAAGCCACCGAGAATCCGGTCGCCGTGGCCACCAGGGCGGCATCGGCGCGCGGCGCGAAGTACGCCGCCAGGTCGATACCCAGGCCGCCGTCCAAGCTGTCGTCGCCGGCGCTGCCCTGGAGCCAGTTTCCGGCTGCGTTGCCGATCAGGATGTCGTTGCCGCTGCCGCCGACGGCATTCTCGATCAGCACGGTGTCGTAGATGTAGACCGTCAGCGGGTCGGTCAGATCGGGGAGCGGATCGGCCAGGCTGAGGTCCGGGTTGCGAGTGGAGAAGGTCAGCGGCAAGCCGACGCGGCTCCAGGTCCCCGGGACCAGGCTGATGCCCGCGTCGTCTGCGCCGTCGACGACGATCGTGTCGTTGCCGCCGCCGTCCCAGATGGTCTGGTTGTAGCGCTCCGTGGAAGCGAAGGTATAGACCGTGTTGCCCGCGTTGTACGCCAGGTTCGGGCCGTAGAGGTACTGGATGGCGTCGATGTCCACCTTCATCGGCGTCGTGGGTGCGAAGTCGGCCTGCAGCGGCGCCCCCTGGCCGGGGATGTCGTTGTAGGCCATCACCATGTCCTGCGTCGAGAAGTCCGTCAGCGTGTCGTCGCCGGTCTTGGGCAGCACGGCGGGCGTGGACGGCCAGCCCGGCGTGCCGTCCATGCCGGTGTCGTGCGGGTGCTTGAGGCCGATCGCATGCCCGACCTCGTGCAGAAGGGTCAGGAAATTCTGCGTGCCGGCGGCCCAGCCTTCCGGAAACAGGAACGCCTTGTTCATCCAGGTGTCGCCGGCCCCGGCGAAATCCTGCGGGAAGGCCGATACCGCGTAGGTCGACTCGCCGAGCCCGCCCGTGTACCCGAAGCGCAGCACGCCGGCGTCGACGGTGGTGGCCGGGACCTCGAAGAGTTGCAAGTCGGCCACCGCGGCCCAGGAGGCGAGCACCTGGCGTGCAGCCGCCTGTTCCGCAGCGCCGAATGCGACGAATCCCTGCAGGTAGGCCGCATAGCCGCCTTCGGTGGGCTCCGCCGGGTTGTAGTTGCCGGCCACACCGCCACGCACGTCGAACTTGTCGATTGCGTCCGGGAACGAGAAGGTGACGGTGGCAGCGGTGCCGGCCGCCCCCGTGCCCCACTTCGACCCGACGATGAGGGCATCGGTCAGGGGATTGCCGGTGGGGTGCACCAGCGCGGTGATGTCGCCGGTATAGGTCGGCAAGGATGTGGCCATCGACGATTCTCCACGCAGAATCGGTGGGGTCGAAGTGGATCCCCTGTGCCGATGCGCGCGGATTACAAACCATCATCCTCAGATTGTCGAGACCGATCTGCAACCCGGCTCCATCGACGCCCTGGACACGCCTGCCGGCGCGCCCAGGGCGGCTGCCGGCGCCTCAGGACCGGCGCGAGTTGCCACGTTGGCCTTGCCAATCATGGCCAAGGGGCGATCACTCCTCGTCCCCCTGCTCGAAGGGAAGGCAGGAAAGGTTGAACACCCGGGTCGAATTCGGATCGGCACTATCGCAGCCCCGCCATGGGCGCCGGCGCCTCTCGGCAGGGCAGCGCCTTGAGCGGTTCCCGGGCGCGGCTCGGCAGTTGTTCGCGCAGCTTGCGGCGTACCGCCGCGGCCGGGTTTCCAGTGCACCTCTCGTGGAACTGAGCATCCTCGAACAGCGATTCCAGCCGCTGCCTGATCCGGCGCAAGGTCTCGGGCACGGTGCCTCCCTTGAGGTTGCGTGCGCACTCGGCGGCTTGACCTGTTCCAGCGCAGCCAGCGACTGTGGTGCCGTGATATCGGCGACCGGTGAGTTCCAGAGCGACGCCGGGTTGTGATTCTCCATCTTCCGCGGCCGGGCGTTCGGCCTCTCGCTGCTGCTCACGGGCCACCAGGGGGTCGATGTCCTGGCGCAGCAGATCACGAGCCTTCTGTGCAACCTCGCGGGCGCGTATGAGGCTGTCGCCGGCCTGGGCCGTGCTTCGCCTGGGCCGTGCTTCGACGATGCACGACGCCGAGCCCCGCGCCGCTTGCCTGACGGCGCGGTGTAGCGAAGTACCCAGTTCACGCCCGGGCCTTTGACGCGCCAGAAGAGACCACCGCCATCGCCGTGTTCGCCGGCACCGGCCGCCTGCACTTGCCGGGCAGTGAACAAGTGCAGCTTCGCCGCCAGTCGCCTGGTCGCCTGGTCGCCATCTCAGTCGCCTTCCAGTCCCCGGCCAGTCCCCGAAATCGGGCCGCGAGCGTGATGCACGCTGGCGCGCCTCGGGTGCACTCTGGCGAGTATCTTCCAGGGAGAAACCTGCTTCAAATCAAC
>JALORV010000264.1 GCA_025458735.1 Burkholderiaceae bacterium
CGCCAGGTAGATCGCGAGGAAGCCGCTGCCGCCCAGCAGGTTGGCCGCCGCGAAGGTGGCGAGTCCGCCCGACTGGATCAGCAGCGCGTACAGCCCCTCCTCGAGACGCACCCGCGCCACGGCGAGCGACAGCAGCTGCCCGAGCAGCGCGCCAACTGCCAGGCCGACGCCAAGCTGCTGCGCAAAGGCCGGCAGCAGCGCCGCCAGCGTCTGGTCGGGCAGCCGGATCAGCTCGATCATGCCGAGCGTCAGGAACACGGCCATCGGATCGTTGACGCCTGACTCCACTTCCAGCGTCGACTCGACCCGCTCGTTCAGCCGCAAGCCGCCCGAGCCGAGCAGCGCGAACACGGCGGCTGCATCGGTGGAGCCGACGATCGCACCGAGCAGCAGCCCATAGCGCCAGTCGAGCTGCAGCAGATGTGCGGCGGCTGCGCCGACGATGGTGGCCGTCAGCACCACGCCGAGCGTGGCAAGCGCCAGGGCCGGGGCCGCCACCATGCGGAAGGTGGCCACGCGCGTGCGCAGGCCGCCGTCGAGCAGGATCACAGCCAGCGCCAGGTTGCCCACCAGCACCGCCGTCGGGAGCTCGATGCGCAACCCCTGCAGCGCCGGCAGTTCGGTGGCGAACAGGCCGACCGCCAGGAACACCAGCAGCGACGGCACGCCGACCCGCTGCGAGGCGGCCGACAGCGCGATGGCGGCGAACACCAGCAGGCCGGCAATCAGCAGGGACTGGTTGATCGACTCCATGGGCGGATTTGACCACGGCGACTGCAGCACGGCGACGCAGGCCGGACACACGCGGCCGCTTTGCCGGCCGCCACGCCGGCCGCGCGCAGCGAAGGAGTTTCAGCCGGACGAAACGAGCAGCCCGCAGCTTGCGTCGAGGCGCGGAGGGGTACGAGGTGAACTTGAAGCACCCGAGCCGCATGGCCGGGGCGCGCGGTCGTCTTGCGAAGTCTTCCTAAATCGAATGCTCGCGCAGCAGCGGACGACCCGGCTCGGGCGAAAGCGGATGCAGCTTGCCGAAACCGATGGCGGCCTCGCGATAGTGCTGGGCCGCGCCGGCCTCGTCGCCGACGGCCTCGGCGAGTCGCGCCAGCGCCACCAGCGTCGCCGGATCCTGCGCCAGCGCCAGGCTCTCACCGAGGTAGCTCTTGGCCTTGCCCCAGAGCTGCTCGCGCAGGCAGAGCAGCCCGGCGGTGCGCAACAGCACGGCCCGTACCGCGTCGGCGCGCTGCGACTCGCGCGGTGATTCGGCGAGCCAGCGCTCGACGCGCTCGAGCTGGTCGCGTGCCGGAAACGACTGCGCGCGGGCGTACTCGTCCAGCAGCCGCTCGCAGTGCTCGTCCCACTCGTTGCGCGGCAGACGCAGGGCCTGCTCGATCGCCTGCGCCGCCAGCCCGCTGCGGCCCGCCACATTGAGCAGGCGCGCCGCTTCCAGCGCGACCTCGGGCAGCGCGCGGTCCGCCGCGGGAATCGCCTTCCATGCGCCCTCGAGCGACGCCGGGTCGTAGCGCTGCGCCAGCAGCTGCTCGCGGTAGGCGGCCAGCTTCAGCCGGCGCGCCAGTACGGGGTGCAGCGCATTGCGCTTCTCGAGCGCCCGCAGCGCCTTCAGGGCCTCGTCCCAGCGCCCCGACTGCAGGTTGGCGTTGAGCGCGATGCGCATCGCATGGATGTGCCGCGCACCGGCTCCCTGCAGGCGCTCGATCGCGCCGAGCGCTGCATCGTTGTCGCGCTGCTCGGTCCACATTTCCGCGCTGGCCACCAGGCGCGCCGTGTCGATGTCGCTGCGGCCCTCCGAACGCGCCAGCCAGTCGTCGCGTCGCTCGTACTCCTGCATGCGATGCGCGGCGCGTGCGCCGATCAGCGCAGCCACCCCGGCGGTGCTGCCGGACGACTGCGCCGCACGCGCGGCCTTCTCCGCCCGCGCGAAACGACCCTCGAGCAGGCTGCGCACGGCCTCGACCAGGGCCTGCTGTCCGCCGACTTCCTCGCGGCGGGCCCGGTACAGCCGCACCTGTTCGGGGAAATCGACCATGCGCTGCCAGGCGCGGGCCGCGATGGTGACCGCCAGCAACAGGCCGGCCAGCAGCAGCAGGAACAGGTTCAGCGAGATGTCGACGCGATACGGCGGCACCAGGAAGGCGACGTTGCCGGCGTTGACCTGCAGCACGAGCGCGACCGCTGCGGCGAGCAGCGCCAGCGCGAGGGCCCACGCCAGCCAGCGCATCAGCGGCCCGGTGTGGTGCGCGCCGCGCGCACCGCCGCGACGCTGTCGTTGATCTGCGGCACATCGACCGACAGCGCGGCGCCGCCGAGCTGCTTGAGCACGGCAAGGGCCGAAGCCGCGGCGGGCTGGCGCGTATCGACGTAGCGCACCAGCAGCGCCTGGGCTTCGGCGAGGTCGGCGCGAAACAGGCGGTCGTTGCGGCCGAGCAGCGCCTGCCGCGCGTTCAGCAGCCGCAGCCGGATCAGTTGCCGCACCAGTTGCTGCTGCTGCGGCTGCAGCAGCACCGCATCCGGCGCATCGACACGGCGCAGCCGCACCAGGTCGCGATACTCGCCAAGCTCCGACTGCAGCCGGTCGAGCCAGCGACCCCACCATGGCAGGCCGGGCGAGGGTGCGAGCGGATCGGCCTGCGGTGCTGCGCTGGCCGGCGCGATCGGACGCGGATCGGACAGCAGCGGCCAGCCGTCGATCCCGGCCGCCACCTGGTCGATCTTCAGCGCCATGCCGGTGACGTCGACACTTGGCGCCACCTTCAGCCGTTCGATGTCGCGTGCGATGACCCGTCGCAGCGCCAGGAAACGGGCGCTGTCGGCACGCGCGAGGCGCGCATCGGCGGTCTGCAGCGCCGCCAGCGCCGTCGCCACGTTGCCGCTGATGGCGAGTTCCTGGCTGGCCATCGACACCAGCCGCTCGACTTCCACCAGCACCGCCTCGTCACGCCCGCGCGACAGGTCGGCGTACAGCTGCTCCAGCGCCTCGCGCTGCCCCTGCTCCTCCGCCAGCCGCGCCTCGAGCAGGATCGCCCGCTCGCGCGCTGCCCGCGCCTCGGCATCGGCGCGGGCGGCAACGTCGGCCACGCGCGTGCTCGCCTGCTCGAGGTCGGACAGGCGGCGTGCGGAGTCCTGGCGCAGCTTGCC
>JALORV010000010.1 GCA_025458735.1 Burkholderiaceae bacterium
ACTACACGTCGAAGTTTTTCCTGCGGCCGCACTACCAGCTCGAGGGGCTGACGGTGTCGCTGCGTCTGGTGTCCACGCTGCCTTCGCAGAAGAAGTAGGACATCCTGCTCCCCGACTGAACCCGCCTCGAAAGCGTCTCTCCCCTCGGAACCCTTCATACCTCTCAGGAGAATTTCATCATGGCAATCGACACCCACATCAAGTTCGATGGCGTCGACGGCGAGGCCACCCACAAGGATCACAAGAACGAGATCCAGGTGCTCTCGTGGGGTTGGAATGTGAGCAATGCCACCAACGTCGGCGCCGGCGGCGGCAGCGGCAAGGGCAAGGCCGAGGCCGGCGAACTGTGGTTTGACCATACCTACGACAAGGCCTCGCCGATCCTGGCCAAGAAGTGTGCGCAGGGCGCTCACTTCAAGGAGGTGGTGCTGACCTCGCGCAAGGCCGGTGAAGGCCAGAAAGACTTCCTCAAGGTCACCATGAAAGAGGTTTACATCACCTCCGTGGGCATCAGGGGCGACAGCGGCGGTGATATCAACGACTCCGTCAGGATGAGCGTTGGCTCGATCGACTTCTCGTACAAGGCGCAGGACGAGAAGGGTGCCCTGACGGGCGAGGTGAAGTTCGGCTGGAACGTCAAGACCACCGAGATCACCTGATCCCGAAGCCGTGCGCCGAGGGTGCTCTTCATGGGCCCCCGCGCGCGCGGCGCCGTCCTGAGGCGTGAACCGGAGACGTCATGGCGTCGGCAAGCAGCAGTGGAATCAGCACAGGCGGTTCGGCCGCAGACGTCTTCCTGCATGTGCAGACCAAGCGTGCAGGCAAGATCAAGGGCGAGGCCATCAGCCCCGGGCACGTGGACGACATTGCCGTCACCGCCTGGCAATGGGGGCTGTCGGCGAGTTCCGCGCTCGGCCACAGTCAGGCGACGGCACGCCGTTCGTACACCGCCCTGACCATCCACAAGCAGATCGATGCGGCCACCACGCCGTTGATGTCCGCCCTGGCCACCAACGACGAAGTCAAGGAAGCCAGGTTGACGATGCGGCGGGCTGGCGGCGAGCAGGAGGATTTCTTCATCGTCACGCTCAAGGGCGCCCGCGTCAGCGGCGTGCAGCACGCCACCGACGAGACCGGTGGCACGCGCGAAACGGTGTCTTTCGCGTTCACCGAGGTCGAGGTCGAGTACCGGCTGCAGAAGTCCAGCGGTGGACGCGGGGGCAGCACGGTGTTCACCGACAACATGCCGCAGGCGGAGTCGTGACGACGCCCACGGCCGAATCGCTCGTCGCCGCCGGTGACCCCGGCGCGGCCCTCGAGACCCTGCAGCGCCAGGTGCGCGCCAACGCGGGCGACGCGCATTTGCGCGTCTTCCTGTTCCAGCTGTTGTGCGTGCTCGGCAAATGGCAGCGTGCGCTCGACCAGCTCAAGGTCTGCGGTGAGCTCGATGCCGGCACGCTCGCGATGGTGAACACCTATGGCGCCGCGCTGCAGTGCGAGGCCGTGCGCGAAGCTGTCTTCGACGGCCGCACGCTGCCGCACGTCTTTGGCCCGCCGACGGACTGGGTGGCGTCGCTCGCGCAAGCACTGCAGCTCCAAGCCCAGGGTCACCAGGCGCAGGCCGCGCAGCTGCGCTCCCGGGCGCTGGAGCAGGCGCCGGCCAGCCAGGGCCGGTTAGACGGCCAGGGGTTCGAGTGGATCGCCGATGCCGATTCGCGGCTCGGCCCGGTGCTCGAGGTGGTGATCAACGGTCGCTACGGCTGGCTGCCGTTCGAGCACCTGCGGCGACTGTCGATCGAGCCCGTCGCCGACCTGCGCGACCTGGTCTGGATCCCGGCGCACCTGACCTTCGTCAACGACGCCGATACGGTCGCGCTGATCCCGGTCCGGTATACCGGCACGACCTCGGGCGCCGATTCCGCGCTGCTGATGTCGCGCAAGACCGAGTGGCTGGAGATCGCCGATGACCAGTACCGCGGCCTTGGGCAGCGCGTGCTGACCACCGACGGCGGCGACCATGCCCTGCTGGACGTGCGCGAGATCGTGACCACCGGCAGCTCCCGTTGAGCCCGTCCCGTGGCTGCACCCGAACTCCGTGACCGGCTGCAGCCCGCGCTGATCGATCGCCTGACCGACGACGCGCCTGCGCAGCGGACCGAACCCGAGACTCGGCGCGTGATGTCGAAGTCGCAGCTGCGGCAGGCGGTGCTGCGAGACCTGGGCTGGTTGTTCAATGCCACCCAGCCCCAGCCACAGTGGAGCGCGACTCATCCCCTGCTTGCGGGCAGCGTGTTGAACTTCGGGTTGCCACCGCTGTCGGGCCAGCGCCTGTCCAAGCTCGACGTCGGCCAGCTCGAGCGCACGCTGCGGCAGGCGATCCTGCGCTTCGAGCCGCGCATCCTGCCCGAGACCCTGACCGTGCGGGCGCTCGAGGCCAGCAGCGTGCTCGATACGCACAACATGATCGAGTTCGAGATTCACGGTCACCTGTGGGCGCAACCCGTTCCGCTGGAGATCCTGCTGCGCACGCGGATGGACCTCGAAGCCGGCGAGGTCGAGGTCCGTGACGCCTCGGCCGTGTCGCCGGCGCGCGAGGGTTGATGGATCCGCGGCTGACGCGCCTGTACCAGGATGAACTGGCCTACCTGCGCGAGCTCGGCCGGGAGTTCGCGCGTGAGCACCCGAAGATCGCGGCGCGCCTGGGCATGGAGGGGCTGGAGGTCGCCGACCCGTATGTGGAACGGCTGCTCGAGGGCTTCGCGTTCCTCACGGCGCGGGTGCAGCTCAAGCTCGAGGCCGAGCAGCCGCAGCTGATCGCTCACCTGCTCGAGTCGCTGTATCCGAACTTCCTGGCCCCGGTGCCCTCGATGATGGTGGTGCGGTTTGCCATCGATCCGACCGACCCCAATCTTGCGCGCGGCTATCCAGTGCCGCGCGGCAGTGCCGTGTTGTCGCTGCTGCCGCGCGGGCAGGATACGCAGTGCGAGTTCCGCACCGCGTCGGCGGTCACTCTGTGGCCGCTGCAGTTGGCCGGCGTGCAGTATTTCTCGCAGGCTTCCGACCTGGAGCTGGCGCGCTGGCCGGCGGCACGGTCCGCCAAGGGCGGATTGCGCATCCGCCTGCGTGTCGGCGGCGGCCTGAGCTTCGACGAACTCGGCGTCGACCGCCTGTCCTTTTATATCAGCGCCCCCGACGAGGTGGCGTTCCGGCTGCACGAACTGGTGCTCGGAGCGTCGATCGGCACCCTCGTCGGCGTGGTCGCGAAAGACGCCCAGCCGCTGCGCTGGGGTGACGCCATCACGGTTCGCCCGCTGGGTTTCGATGACGACGAGGCGCTCCTGCCCGAGACCCTGCGCGCGTTTTCGGGCCAACGGCTGCTGCAGGAGATCAGCGTGCTGCCGCAGCGCCTGCTCTTCTTCGAGCTGGGCAACCTGGCGGCGCGGCTGGCCGGTATCAAAGGTGACGAGGCCGAGCTGATCGTGCTCTTCGCCCGGGGCGACCCCGCCCTGGAGACGATGGTCGACGAAGGCAGTCTGGCGATCTTCTGCACGCCGGCGGTCAACCTGTTCCCGAAGCGTCTCGACCGCGTGGCGCTCGGCCCGGGAAGCTGGGAATACCACGTGGTGCCCGACCGCACGCGTCCGATGGACCTCGAGGTCCACAGCATCGACCGCGTCGTCGGTCACGGCGGCGGGCGCAGCGACGGCTTCGACGGCCCACTCGAATTCAAGCCGCTGTTTGCAAGCCGGTACGAACCGCCGGTCGAGGGGCACGGCTACTACACGGTGCGCCGTGAATTGCGGCGCCTGTCTGAGCGCCAGCGCAGCCAGGGCGCCAGGGTGCCGTCGTATGTCGGCGAGGAGGTCTTCATCTCGCTCGTCGACGGCCGGCACGGGGCGTTCCGCGAGGGGCTGAAGCAGCTGTCGGTCACCGCGTGGGTGACGAACCGCGATCTGCCCGTGCTGTTGCCGACGGCCGGCCAGCCGGGTGAGCGTGTGTGGCAGCTCGACGCCCCGGGCCCGGTCACCGGCGTCGATTGCCTGCGTGGCCCGACGCGTCCGGTGTCGCGGCAACCGGTCGGCGACATCGGCTGGCAACTGGTCACGCAGGTCACGCAGAACCACCTGGAACTCGGCGACGAACCGGCGCGCGCCGCAGCGGCCTTGCGCGACCTGCTGCGTCTGTACGGCCCGCCCAACGACGTCGTCTGGGCGCACCAGGTCGAAGGGGTGCACGGGCTCAAGACGCGGCAGTCGGTCCGGCGCCTGCCGTTTCCGGGGCCGCTCAGCTTCGGTTGCGGTATCGAGATCGAGCTCGAGCTCGACGAGCAGAGTTTTCAAGGCGCCAGCGCTTTCCTGCTCGGCAGCGTGCTCGAACGCTTCTATGCACGCTTCGCCGCGATCAACAGCTACACCCAGCTCACCTTGCGCAGCCAGCAGCGCGGCGTCATCAAGGCCTGGCCTGCACGCGGCGGCTGGGGGCAGATCGCATGAGTGCGGCACCCGGCGCCGCGCAGGCTGGCCCGGTGTCGGACGGGTCCGGTGCCGGCGGCGTCGGCGCCAGCGGAGCGATCGATGCGGGGCCTGGGGCGCCCGAGGCGAAGATCGACACGCTCCGCGAAGCGGTCGATGCGTTGCTCGCCGATGTGACGAAACAGCCCTGGGCGTACGACTTCTTCGCGCTGATGCGCCGGCTCGACGCGCTGCACCCGGGTGCTCCGCGAACCGGCTCTGCCCTGCGGCCGGGGCAGGAACCCTGGCGCCTGACACAGGTGCCCGAGCTCGACTTCGCCCCGGCCGCCATCGCCGCCCTCGAACGCCCCGTCGCGGCTCCGCCGCGGCTGGGTGTGCGGTTTCTCGGCCTGCTCGGGCCCCAGGGTCCGATGCCGCTGCACTTCACCGAGTACGTGCGCGACCGGCTGCAGCATCACGGCGACCGCGCGCTGGCGCACTTCCTAGACCTGTTTCACCATCGCCTGCTGTCGCTGTTCTATCGTGCCTGGGCGCAGGCGCAGCCGGTCGTGCACCGGGACCGGCCGCGAGACAACCGGTATGCGGCGTGGCTTCGCGCTGCCGCCGGCCTCCCGCCCGGGATTGGGGGCGTGCTCCCGCCGGACGCGCTCACGTTCCAGGCCGGACTGCTGGCCAGCCGCAGCCGCCACCCCGAGGCGATGCTGAAGGTGCTGCGCTCGTACTTCGGCCTGCCCGTCGCGTTCGAGTCGAATGTCGGCGAGTGGCTGGAAATCGAGCCGACGGACCGTTCGCGACTGGGGTTCGCGAGCAACCGCCCCGAGCGCAGCGTGCCGCCCGAAACGCGGCTCGGCCGCTCGGCCAACGCCGGCGGCAAGGTCTGGGATCGGCAGTACCGCTTCCGGCTGCACCTGGGGCCGCTGACGGCCGCGCAATACCGGGCGTTCCTGCCTGGCGGGCAGGCCTGGCCGGCGCTGCAGGAGTGGGTGCGCCTGCTGGCCGGCCCCACCTTGCGCTGGGACGCGCAACTGGTGCTCGCCGCCAACGAGCGACCCGAGCCGCGGCTCGGCCGGGTCGTGCAATTGGGGCTGACCGCCTGGCTCGGCCGCGGTACGGCGCGCCGGAACCCGTCAAGGCAGCACCTCAGACTGCGCCCGAAACCCGTGTTGTCGCCACGCCAAGGCGGAGGACCCGATGCCTGAAATCTCCCGCACCGCCTCGTTCGGCAAGCTCAACCCCGTGGCCTACAAGGCCATCGAGAGCGCGACCGTGTTCTGCAAGATGCGCGGCAATCCGTTCGTCGAGTTGCCGCACTGGCTGATGCAGATCCTGGGCGCCGCCGACAGCGACCTGCACCGGATCGTGCGCCACTACGAACTCGACGCCGCGGCGCTGTCGCGCGACCTGACGCAGGCGCTGGACCGGCTGCCACGCGGCGCGTCGTCGATCAGCGACATCTCGCAGTTCGTCGACACCGCGGTCGAACGCGGCTGGGTCTACGGCTCGCTGATGTTCGGCGAGGCGCAGGTGCGCACCGGCCATCTGGTGGTGGGCATGTTGAAGACGGCTTCGCTGCGCGGCGCGTTGCTGGCCATCTCGCGCCAGTTCGACCGCATTCCCGTCGACGACCTGTGCAGCCGCTTCGGCACGCTGCTGGCGGGCTCGCCGGAGCAGGGCGCCGCGGCCAGCGAATCGGCGGCTGCGCCCGGCGAGGCGAGCGACGCCATCGCCCCGGCGGCGATGGGCAAGCAGGAGGCGCTCAAGCGCTTCACCACCGACCTCACCGAGCAGGCTCGCAGCGGCACCATGGACCCGGTGGTCGGTCGCGACGACGAGATCCGGCAGGTGGTCGACATCCTGATGCGGCGACGCCAGAACAACCCGATCCTGGTCGGCGAGGCGGGTGTCGGCAAGACGGCCATCGTCGAGGGCTTCGCGCAGCGCATCGTGCGCGGCGACGTGCCGCCGACGCTGAAGGACGTCGAGCTGCGCACGCTCGACGTCGGCCTGCTGTCGGCCGGCGCCAGCATGAAGGGCGAATTCGAGCAACGCCTGCGCGCCGTGATCGACGAGGTGCAGGCGAGCCCGAAGCCGATCGTGCTGTTCATCGACGAGACGCACACGCTGGTCGGGGCCGGTGGCGCGGCTGGCACCGGGGACGCGGCCAACCTGCTCAAGCCCGCGCTCGCGCGCGGTCAGCTGCGCACCATCGGCGCCACGACTTTTGCCGAATACAAGAAGTACATCGAGAAGGACGCCGCGTTGACGCGTCGCTTCCAGGCCGTGCAGGTCGACGAGCCGAGCGAACCGCTGGCGATCCTGATGATGCGCGGCGTGGCGAGCATGATGGAGAAGCACCACCGGGTGCAGATCCTCGACGAGGCGCTGGAGGCCGCGGTGCGCCTGAGCCACCGCTATATCCCGGCGCGGCAGCTCCCCGACAAGGCCGTGAGCCTGCTCGACACCTCGAGCGCCCGCGTGGCCGTGAGCCTGCACGCCACGCCGGCCGAGGTCGACGACTGCCTGAAGCATATCGAGGCGCTGGAGACCGAGCAGGGCATCGTGGCGCGCGAAGCGGCGATCGGCATCGAGACCGCGGCCCGCGAGGAAGCGGTGGCCACCCGACTGGCGGCGGAGCGAACGCGGCTCGAAGGCCTGCAGGCGCGCTGGGACAGCGAGCGGCGGCTCGTCGACCGCCTGCTCGAGTTGCGTGCCGAGCTGCGTGGCAGCCTCGAGCCGGTGGAGGGCACGGGCTCGAAGCTGGAACACAGCGCCGGCCAGGTCGCGCCCGCCCAAACGCTGCTCAGCGACGAGGATCGGGCGGGCCGGAAGGCCGAACTGCGCCAGGTGCAGCTGGAACTCGACGCGCTGCAGGGCGAGCACCCGCTGATCCTGCCCACCGTCGACCAGCAGGCCGTGGCCAGTGTCGTCGCCGACTGGACCGGCATTCCGGTCGGCCGCATGGCGGCCAACGAGATCGAGACCGTGCTGCACCTGGCCGAGCACCTGGCCGAGCGCGTGATCGGCCAGGACCACGCGATGCAGGCGATCGCCAAGCGCATCCAGACCTCGCGCGCGGGGCTGGACAACCCGGGCAAGCCGATCGGCGTGTTCATGCTGGCCGGTCCGTCGGGGGTGGGCAAGACCGAGACGGCGCTGGCGCTGGCCGAGGCGCTCTACGGCGGCGAGCACAACCTGATCACCATCAACATGAGCGAATTCCAGGAGGCGCACACGGTTTCCACGCTCAAGGGTGCGCCGCCGGGCTACGTGGGCTACGGCGAAGGCGGCGTGCTCACCGAGGCGGTGCGGCGAAAGCCCTATTCGGTGGTCCTGCTCGACGAGATCGAGAAGGCGCACCACGATGTGCACGAGATCTTCTTCCAGGTCTTCGACAAGGGCTTCATGGAAGACGGGGAAGGGCGCTTCATCGACTTCAAGAATACGCTGATCCTGCTCACGACCAATGTCGGCACCGACCTGATCACGAGCCTGTGCAAGGACCCGGAACTGCTGCCCGACCCCGAGTCGCTGGCCAAGGGGCTGCGCGACCCGCTGCTGAAGGTGTTCCCGCCGGCGCTGCTGGGCCGCCTGGTGACGATTCCGTACTACCCCTTGTCCGACGCGATGCTGCGCCTCATCGTCCACCTGCAACTGGGCCGGATCACGAAGCGCGTCGAGGCACGCTACAACGTGCCGTTCCAGGTCAGCGACGAGGTGGTGCAGCTCGTCGTCTCGCGCTGCACCGAGTCCGAATCGGGTGCACGCATGGTCGACGCCATCCTCACCAATACGCTGTTGCCCGACGTGTCGCGGGCTTTCCTGACCCACACGCTCGAGGGGCATCCCATGACCGCGGTGCGCGTCGACGTGGCCGAAGGCGGGTTTGCCTACCACTTCAGCTGAAGCCGGCGCCGGCGCGGCGGCACCCGTTCTGCCCAGGCATTCGAGGGGATCCCACTGCCATGGCCAAGAAAGTCGCTGATGGGGACACGGCGAACCAGTGTCCGACGGCGAGCGCCGATATGCCCCCGTCGACCTCCGGGTTGGTCGAGGCGCTCGGGCAGGCCATCGCGCTGCTGCGCGACGACCGGCTCGACGAAGCCGAGGCCGCGTTCATCGGGATCCTCGAGCGCTGGCCCGGCCAGCCCGATGCGCTGCACTTCCAGGGCGTGCTGCGCCACTCGCAGGGCCGCCTCGACGAAGCCGTCGAGCTGATCTCCGCGGCATTGCGGCAGATCCCGGAACACGCCGACGCGTGGAACAACCTGGGCAACGTACTGCTCGTCGCGGGGCGTGTCGACGACGCGGTGCAGGCCTACGAACGCGGCATCGCCATCGCCGCGGGTCAGCCGGAAACCGCCGCGGCACTCAGCAACCTGAGCATCGTGCACCGCAGACAGGGCCGCGCGGCCGAGGCCGAATCGGCCTGCCGGCGCGCCCTCGACGTGGCGCCGGACTTCGCCGACGCCTGGTACAACCTGTCGCTGGTCTTGATGGAGCGGGGCGAGGTCCATGAAGGACTGCTCGCGAACAGCCGCGCGATCGCCCTGTGGCCGCAGCGCGCACAGCCGCGCGACCAGGTCATCCGCGCCTTGCTGCTGCTCGGTGAACGCGAGCGGGCGGCCGGGCTGTACCGCGAATGGCTGGCCGAAGAGCCGGACAACCCGGTGATTCACCATCAGCTGGCCGCCTGCCTGGGCAACGCGGTTCCCGTGCGCGCCAGCGACGCCTATGTGCAGCAGGTGTTCGACAGCTTCGCGGATTCCTTCGACGCCAAGCTGGAGTCGCTGCACTACCGCGCGCCCGAGCTCATCGCCCAGGCGCTTGCCGAAGCGGCGGGCGAACCCCGTGGCGCGCTCGACATCGTCGACGCCGGCTGCGGCACCGGCCTGTGCGGTGTGCTGGTGCGGCCCTGGGCGCGGCACCTGGCGGGTTGCGACCTCTCGGTGGGCATGCTGCGCCGTGCCGTGCCGCGACAGGTGTACGACGTGCTGCACCAGGCCGAACTCGTGTACTACCTGGAGACACAGCCCGGGCATTTCGACGCCGTCGTGTGCGCCGACACCTTGTG
>JALORV010000265.1 GCA_025458735.1 Burkholderiaceae bacterium
GTCGCTGATGGCGAGCGCCGCATAGCCGGGACGGTCGTCGCGGAAACGGCCGGTCAGTTCCTCGGCGAAGTGCATCGCGTCGCACATCGAGCCGCCGTTGCCGCAGGCATAGGCCTTGCCGCCGGCGGTGAAGGTCGTTGCCAGCAGTTCGCCGGCCTGCGCGATCCGCTCGAGCATTGCGTCGTCGGACTGCAGCCGCGACAGGCTCTCGGCGGCCTCCTGCAGCGTCGCCCGTACCATCGCCGCGCCGCTCATCGCGCCTCCATCGCCGCGATGAAGCGATCGAACAGGCCCTGGATGTCGTGCGGCCCGGGGCTCGCCTCGGGGTGGCCCTGGAAGCAGAAGGCCGGCGCGTCGGTCAGGGCGAAACCCTGCAGCGAGCCGTCGAACAGCGACACGTGCGTGACCTTGACGTTGGACGGCAGCGACTTCTCGTCCACCGCAAAGCCGTGGTTCTGGCTGGTGATGAACACGCGCTTTGTCTCGACATCGAGGACCGGATGGTTGGCGCCGTGATGCCCGAACTTCATCTTCAGCGTGCGCCCGCCAGCCGCGATACCCATGATCTGGTGCCCGAGGCAGATACCGAACAGCGGCCGGCGCTCGCGGATGAAGCTGCGCGCGGCATCGATCGCATAGCTGCACGGCTCGGGGTCACCCGGGCCGTTGGACAGGAACACGCCGTCAGGCTGCAGGCGGCGCACCTCGTCGGCCGGGGTCTGCGCCGGCACGACCGTGATGCGGCAGCCACGATCAGCCAGCAGCCGCAGGATGTTGCGCTTGACGCCGAAGTCGTAGGCAACGACATGAAAGCGGCTCGCTTCCGGCGTGACGTGCCCCGGCGTGCCGTCGGGCCGCGCCAGTTGCCAGCTGCCTTCGGTCCAGCTGTACGGCGCGGCGGTCGACACGACCCGGGCGAGGTCCTGCCCGGCCATGCCCGGATAGGCACGCGCCCTGGCCAGCGCGTCCGCCACCATGGCGTCGGTGAGCGCAGCGCCTTCGTCAGCGGCGACGATGCAGCCGGCCTGCGCGCCCTTCTCCCGCAGGATGCGGGTCAGCTTGCGGGTGTCGATGTCGGCGATGCCGACGATGCCGTGCGCGCGCAGGTAGGCCGGCAGCTCGCGCTGCATGCGGAAGTTGGACGCCCGCTGCGGCACGTCACGCACGATCAGCCCGGCGGCAAACACGCGGGCGGATTCCTCGTCCTCGTCGTTGACGCCGGTGTTGCCGATGTGCGGGTATGTCAGGGTGACCAGCTGGCCGGCGTAGGAGGGATCGGTCAGGATTTCCTGGTACCCGGTCATCGCGGTGTTGAAGACGACTTCACCGAGCGACTGGCCGGCGGCGCCGATCGAGCGGCCGCGAAAGAGCGTTCCGTCGGCCAGCACCAGGGCCGCGACGGGGCGCGAATCGACGATCAGGGGGGACAAGCGGACTCCCGCGCACCCCAAGGCGCCTTATCCGGTCGTCGGCGGAATCTGCCTGGGCGACACCCGGCGTCTGGCTTGCGATATGCGGGTCGGAAACGGCCCAACCTCATCGCTACCGCAAATGGGGTACCGATAAACTGCCGGATTATATCTTGAGCCTGCGACACGATCCCGTCATCGACCATGAGTTCGCTGCTGGACGGCCTGAAGCGCCACACGACCATCGTTGCGGATACCGGAGATCTCGCGGCGATCGAGCGGCTGCGCCCGCAGGACGCCACCACCAACCCTTCGCTCATCCTGAAGGCCGCGCAGCAGGAACGCTATCGGCCAGTGGTCGCCGCCGCCATCGCGGCCGCGGCCGATGAGCCGCCGGCGCGCCAGATAGACCATGTGCTGGTCGCCTTCGGCGCGCGCATCCTCGAGCTGGTCGCCGGGCGGGTCTCGACCGAAGTCGATGCGCGCCTGTCGTTCGACACCCGGGCCACGATCGAGCGTGCCCGCCGGCTGACCGATCTGTATCGCCGCCGCGGCGTCGACCCGCAGCGGGTGCTGATCAAGATCGCCGCCACCTGGGAAGGCATCCGCGCGGTCGAAGTGCTGGAGCGCGAAGGCATCCATTGCAATGTCACGCTGCTGTTCTGCACCGCGCAGGCGCTTGCCGCCGCGCAGGCCGGGGCGACGCTGATCTCGCCGTTCGTCGGCCGCATCTATGACTGGCACCGCAAGGCCGCCGGCGAGCGCTGGGACGATGCCGCCATGCGTGGCGACCGGGACCCGGGCGTGCAGTCGGTGCGGGCGATCCATGCGCTGCTGAAGGCCGCCGGTCATCGCACCGAAATCATGGGCGCGAGCTTCCGCAACACCGGCCAGATCCTGGCCCTCGCCGGTTGCGACCTGCTGACGATCAGTCCGGAACTGCTGGACGAGCTGGCAGCGACCTCCGGGCCGGTCGAGCGGCGCCTGCCGCCGGCACCGGCCACCGGCACGGCCGACCGAACACTGCCTGAAAGCGAGTTCCGCTACGCGCTCAACGACGACGCGATGGCGGTGGAGAAGCTGGCCGAGGGCATCCGCGTGTTTGCGGCCGATGCCCGCAAGCTGGAAGACCTGCTGGCCGGGATGCGCTGAGCGATGCTCGTCATTCCCTACCAGACGCGCTTCACGGCAAAGTCGCTGCCGCTGGTGACGCTGGCCCTGGTCGCGCTCAACCTGCTCGTCTACCTGGTGCTGCAGTCGGGCGACGGCAAGGCCTACGAGCGCGCCGCCGACTACTACTTCGGCAGCAGCCTGCCGCAGGTGGAAATGCCGCGCTATGCGGCCTATCTCGAACGCCGCAACGACCGCAAGGCGATGCAGGCGCTGCGCGCCATACGCTCCGGACCGAGCGACGAAGTGGCGCGGGTGCTGCTGATTGCCATGCAGCACGACCGCGAGTTCATGAAGGACCTCCGTGCTGGCCGCGTGGTGCGCACGGACGAGCCCGGTTATGGGCAGTGGCGCGAGCAGCGCGAGCGCTTCGAGGGCCTGCTGTCACAGGTGTTCAGCGAGCGCTTCGCGCTGCAGCCGGGAACGGCCGATGTGGTGCGACTCATCACCTACCAGTTCCTGCACGGCGACGCCGCCCACCTGCTGGGCAACATGGCCATCCTGCTGCTGGCCGGCCCCTTCGTCGAGGCCGCGCTGGGGCGCGCGCGCTTCCTCTTTGG
>JALORV010000266.1 GCA_025458735.1 Burkholderiaceae bacterium
AGTTCGGCGAGCGGCAGCGCCGCCAGGTCGACACCGCGCGACGTTGCCAGCCGGACCGCGCGTGCGACGACCTCGTGCGCTTCGCGAAACGGCATTCCGCGTCGCACCAGGTAGTCGGCAAGGTCGGTGGCGGTGGCATGGCCTTCGGCCGCTGCCACCCGCATCGCCGCCGGGTCGGCCTCGATGCCGGGCACCATCGCGGCGAAGGCGCGCAGGGTGTCGAGCAGCGTGTCGACGGTGTCGAACAGCGGCTCCTTGTCTTCCTGGTTGTCCTTGTTGTAGGTGAGCGGCTGGCCCTTCATCAGCGTCAGCAGCGCCATCAGGTGGCCGATCACGCGCCCGCTCTTGCCGCGCGCCAGCTCCGGCACATCCGGGTTCTTCTTCTGCGGCATGATCGAAGAGCCGGTGGTGAAGCGGTCCGGCAGGCGGATGAAGCCGTAGCGCGGGCTCATCCACAGCACCAGTTCCTCCGCCAGGCGCGACACATGCACCATGATCAGCGCCGCGGCGGCGGTGAATTCGATGGCGAAGTCGCGGTCGCTGACCGCGTCGAGCGAGTTGTCGGCGATCGCCTCGAAGCCCAGCCGCTCGGCCACGAAGGCGCGGTCGATCGGGAAGGTGGTGCCGGCCAGCGCGGCGGCACCGAGCGGCAGGCGGTTGACGCGCCGGCGCGCATCGGCAAGGCGCTCGCGATCGCGCTCGAACATCTCGACATAGGCGAGCAGGTGGTGGCCGAAGGTCACCGGCTGGGCGACCTGCAGGTGAGTGAAGCCGGGCATCACGGTGTCGGCGTGGCGCGCCGCCTGCTCGACCAGGGCGCCCTGCAGTTCGCGCAGCAGCGCGATGATGCGGTCGATCTCGCCGCGCAGCCACAGCCGCAGGTCGGTGGCGACCTGGTCGTTGCGGGAGCGTCCGGTGTGCAGCCGCTTGCCGGCATCGCCCACGAGATCGGTCAGCCGCTTCTCGATGTTCAGGTGCACATCCTCGAGCTCCAGCCGCCAGTCGAACCCGCCGCGCTCGATCTCGCCGCGGATCATGAGCAGGCCGCGCTCGATCGCCGCCAGGTCGTCGGCGCCGATGATCTGCTGGCGCGCCAGCATGGCGGCGTGCGCCAGCGATCCCTCGATGTCGGCCAGCGCCAGGCGGCGGTCGAAGCCGATCGACGCCGTGTAGCGCAGCACGAACTCCGCCACCGGTTCCTCGAATCGGCCCGACCAGGCACTGCTTTTCGAAGCCAGGGGATCGACCGGTGACGCAGGGGGCTCTGACATAATCGTTCGCAGGAAAGGTGGCCGTTGGTCGCGTGTCCGCGTCTGTGCGGAACGTCGACGAGCACGATGGCCCACCGTCGCATCGGCATGCGGTCGTTGATTATAGGTACGTGAAGCCTTCGCCACCCGCACTCAAGGGGCCGCTGGCACGGGCGGAGACCGCGATTCCGACGCCGCGCCGTGTGATTCCCGACGGCTGCAACATGGGCGTGCTGCTGCGGGGAATCGGCATCGTGGTCGCGCTGTCGCTGACCGCCGCGGTGGCCGATGCGGAATCGCCGGTCGAGTTCGCGGCCCAGTTCCTGCGCATCATGTCGATTGCCGCGCCTGCCACGCTGACGACGCTGATGCTGTGGTGCGCCGAGCGGCGCGGGCTGCCGCAGCTCGCGGTGCCGGTGCAGCGGGCGGTGGCGTGGGTGACGCCCGCGCTGGTGACCTGGCTGCTGTCACTGGTCTTCCGCGATGCGGCGACGCCTTGGCTGCCGGTGGGGCACGCGCTGGCCGCGTTCGCGCTGGGTGCCGGCGTGCAGCACTACTACGAACTGCGCGAGCGGGCCTTCTCCCCGGCGCTGGCCGAGGCGAAGTACCAGGCGCTGCAGTCGCGCATCCGGCCGCACTTCCTGTTCAACAGCCTGAACGCGGTGCTGGCGGTGATCCGTACCGAGCCCGCCAAGGCCGAACGCATGCTCGAGTCGATCGCAGAGCTGTTCCGCGCGGTGATGGCCGACACCCGCAAGCTGGTGCCGCTGGCGCAGGAGATCGAGCTGTGCCGCAACTATGTGGAAATCGAGCAGACCCGGCTGGGAAATAGGCTGGCGGTTGACTGGCAAATCGGGGCATACCACCCCCGGGCAAAGGTGCCACAGTTGCTACTGCAGCCGGTGATCGAAAACGCGATCCGCTACGGGGCGGAAACCCTGCCCGGACGCGCCGATATCATCGTGCGGGTAAGGCAGCACGGCTTCACGCTGGAGCTCTACGTCAGCAACCCGATCGCCCCCGAGCGCCCCGAGCGCGAAGGCAACCAGATCGGACTGGCGAACATCCGCGGTCGCCTGGCTCTGATTTACGACCTCGAAGCGCGCATCGAAACGCAGGTCAGGCGCGACCGCTTCGAGCTGACCATGACCTTGCCGGTCGAGAAGCGCGCCTGAAGGGCCAGACATGCTGAATGTGATGATCGTCGACGATGAACCTCCGGCCCGGGCACGGCTCGGCCAGGTTCTGCGCGACTGCTCCGACCAGGTTTCGCTGCAGCTGGTCGGCGAGGCCGGCGGCGGCATCCGCGGTCTGGAGGAAGTCGACCGGCTGAACCCCGACGTCGTGCTGCTCGACGTGCACATGCCGGACATGAACGGCATCGAGGTGGCGCGCCACCTGGCGCAGCGGAACAACCCGCCGGCGGTGATCTTCGTCACCGCCTACGATGAGCATGCGCTCGAGGCCTTCGAGGTGCGCGCGCTCGATTACCTTATGAAGCCGGTGCGGGCCGAGCGGCTGGTCGCTGCGCTGGCCCGCGCGGAACGCTTCCGCACGCACGAACCGCGCATCGAGGAACTGGCGCGGACGATCGGCGCGGTGCGCTCGCACGTGACGGTGTCCGAGCGTGGCCGCATGATCCTGGTGCCGGTCGAGGACATCGTCTACCTGCGCGCCGAACTCAAGTACGTGACCATCCGCACCGTCGCGCGCGAGCACCTGACGGAGGAGTCGCTGACCTCGCTGGAAAGCGAGTTCGGCGATCGTTTCGTGCGCATCCACCGCAACGCGCTGGTGGCGCGCCGGGCGATCCAGGGCTTCCAGCGCGTGCGCGGCACCGTGGACGAGGACGGCGAGTCCTCGGAAGGGCACTGGGAAGTGCT
>JALORV010000267.1 GCA_025458735.1 Burkholderiaceae bacterium
GCGGCGTCGGGCGCGAGATCGAGCGCGACCTGATGGGCCGGGCTGGGGCAGGTGCTGGCGACCGTTCCGGCGAAGCGCTGCGAGATCGAGCGGTGCAGATGGCCGGCAATCACGCGCTCGACCTGCGGGTGGCGGCCGATCACCTCGCCCAGCGCCTCGGCGCCGGCCAGCCCGATGCGGTCCATGTGCCCGATGCCGGTGGCGAACGGCGGGTGATGCAGGGCAACCACGGTCGGGTGATCGGGCCGGCTCGCCAGTGTGCGGTCGAGCCAGTCGAGGCGCTGCGCACACAGCTCACCGCCGCCCTGCTGCGGGATCACGGTATCGAGCGCGACCAGCCGCAACGGATGCTCGTCGATCGCGTACTGCACGAAGGGTTCCCACTGCCGCAGGTAGGCGTGGTCCGGAAAGCTCGTGCGCAGCCCGCCACGCTCGTCGTGGTTGCCGGCCATCAGGTAAAGCGGCATGGCGAGCGGCTGCAGCAGCTCGCGCAGCAGCGCGTACTCGTCGGGGCGGCCATAGTCGACCAGGTCGCCGGTGGCGATCACCGCGTCGGGCTGCTGCGGCAGTGCCAGGATCTGCTGCACGCAGCGCTCCAGCATGGCCGCCGTATCGACGATGCCGTAGGCCTTCCTGCGGCCGGCCTTGATGTGGGTATCGGTGATCTGGCACAGGAGCATGGCGGTCAAGCCTGGTCGGCGGCGGAGCGCACTGCGAGGACCGCAGCAGCGTCGACCGCGCAGTGAACGGCATCGCCGGCATGAAAGACCCGCCGCTCCTGCACGCGGGCGATCAGCATCGCGTCGGCCCCGGCGTCGATCACCAGCCGCGTGTGGTCCCCGAAGAAGAAGCTGCTGACCACGCGCCCGGCGAACTGCGCTGCGCCGGCCTCGACGATGCGCAGGTCTTCGGGGCGGAACATCACGTCGGTGGCGCCGGCGTCGGCAGCGAGCGGCAGCCAGCCGCCGGCAAAGCGCAGCCGGCCGTCGACGATCTCGCCGCGCACGCGGTTCATGGTGCCGATGAAGTCGGCCACGAAGGCGTCGGCGGGTGCGAAGTAGATGTCCTGCGGCGTGCCGATCTGCGCGATGCGCCCGTGCGCCATGACCGCGATGCGGTCGCCCAGCGCCATCGCCTCGGCCTGGTCGTGCGTGACGTACACGGTGGTGATGCGCAGCGAGCGCAGCAGGCGGTCGATCTCGAGCCGCAGGTCTTCGCGCAGCTTGGCGTCCAGTGCGGTCAGCGGTTCGTCGAGCAGCAGCACGCGCGGTCGCGGCGCGATCGCGCGCGCCAGCGCCACCCGCTGCCGCTGGCCGCCCGACAGCTGGTCGATCCGACGATGCGCCAGCGGCTCGATGCGCATCATCGCCAGCATCTCGCGCAGCCGCGCCGCGCGCTCGCCGGCCGCCATGCCGCGCACCTTCAGGCCGTACTCGATGTTGCCGGCCACGGTCATGTTCGGAAACAGCGCGTAGCTCTGGAACACCATGCCGACGTTGCGCTTCTCGATCGGCACCGCAGTCACATCGGCCGTCTCGAACAGCACGCGGCCGCCGGCGTCGGGCGATTCGAGGCCCGCGATGATGCGCAGCGTGGTGGTCTTGCCGCAGCCGGACGGTCCGAGCAGGACGATGGTTTCACCGGCCGCGATGTCGAGGTCGAGCGGCTGCAGCGCACGGGTGCCGTCGTCGAAGGTCTTGCTGCAGCGCTGCAGCGCGATCGGGATGCCACTGGCCGCCGTCATGTCGCTGCTCCCGGGTCGCGCGGTCGCGACGCCCACTGCAGCGCCACCAGCAGCGGAATGATGATGACGAAGAAGATCAGCGTATAGGCCGAGCCTATCTCGATGCGCAGCGACGCATAGGCGTCGGCCAGGCCCACCGGCAGCGTCGGCGTCAGCGGCGTGTGCAGCAGCAGCGTCATGTTGAACTCGCCCAGCGACAGCGTGACCACCATCAGCGAGCCGGCGACGATGCCCGAGCGGCAGTTCGGCAGCACGATGCCGAAGAAGCGCTGCGTGAAGCTGGCGCCGAGGCTGCGCGCGCCTTCTTCCAGCGTCTTGAGGTCGATCGAGGCCAGTACCGCCAGCACGCTGCGCACCATGAACGGCAGCGTGAACAGCACGTGGCCGATCAGGATGAACACCCAGCTGCGTCGCAGGTCACCGAAGCCGCCGAAGGTGACGATCAGTGCCAGCGCGGTGGCCAGGCCGGGGATTGCCACCGGCATCACCAGCAGTTCCTCGATGGTGCGCGTCAACGCGTTGCTGCGCCGGGCCAGCACGTAGGCGGCCGGCACGCCGAGCAGCAGCGTGCAGGCCAGGCAGGCGAGCGCGATCTGGATCGACAGGAACACGGTGTGGCGGTAGTCGGTCCAGACCTTGATCACCCAGTCGAGCGTGAGGCCGCTGCGCCAGCCGGTGAAGTAGTTCTGCGTGACGCCCGCCAGCATCGACATGCCGACCGGCACGATCAGGAACGCGCAGACCAGCAGCGTGAACGCGAGCAGCGCCCAGAACATCGGTGTGCGTCGCTGAGTGCTCATCGCGGTTCTCAGCCCGCCGCCGCGACGGTGTTGCCGGCGGCCGTGCGCGCCACCGCCAGCACCGCCCAGGTGATGGCGCCCAGCACGAACGACAGCGCCGCGGCCATCGCGACGTTCGCCTGCAGCGTGAACTCGGTGTAGATCACCATCGGCAGCACGTTGATCTTGGTCGCCAGCGTGAACGCCGTGCCGAAGGCGCCCATCGCGGTGGCAAAGCAGATCGCGCCGGCCGCCAGCAGCGCCGGCCGCAGCGCCGGCACGATGACGTCGCGCACCACGCGCAGCGGCCCGGCCCCGAGCGAGCGCGCCGCTTCCTCGATGCGCGGGTCGAGCTTCTCGGCCGCCGCCATCACGGTGAGAATCGTGCGCGGGATCGAGAAGTACAGGTAACCGATGAACAGTCCCATCATCGAGTAAGCAAACACCACGCGTTCGCCGAACAGCGCGTCGGTGAGGTCCGGGATCAGGCCCTGGCGGCCGGCCAGCATGATCACCATGAAGCCGATCACCACGCCGGGGAAGGCCAGCGGCAGCGTCAGCAGCGCCGTCAGCAGGTCGCGGCCGGCGAAGCGGTTGCGCGTCAGGAACTCGACAGGTAGCGCGGCTCGGTCAGTACCGCCGTGTAGGCGGCCCAGCCCAACTTGCCGGTGCCGCCGATCAGGAACAGGTTGCCAAGCGGCAGCAGGAAGAAGGCGATGAACACCACTGCGGCCGGCAGCAGCAGGGCAGCGAGCGTGGCGCGGTCGTGGTTCAACGTGTGGGTCGGCGCTATGGTCGGCGCTATGGTCGGCGCTATGGTCGGCGCTATGGTCGGCGCTGGAATCGCCCGTGGCACGAAGCCGCGCGAGGCCGGCGCATTCGGCGCGCGGCCTCGCCACGGCCGATCGTCCGGCTAGCCGACTTCCTTCTGGTAGCGCTCGCCGATCACCTTGGACGCGGCGCTCAGCTTGAACACGTCGAGCGGAGGCCGCGCGCGTAGTCGGCATCCGGCAGGAAGCGCGCCTTCACCTCCGGCGACATCGCCGCCGGGAACACCGGCCGCAGGAAGGCATTGGCCCAGTGGCGCTGGCCCTCGTCGCTCAGCACGAAGTCGAGGATCTTCTTGCCCTGCTCCGGATTGGGTCCCTTGGCGACCAGCCCCATGACGTAGGGCAGCTGCTGCGTGCCCTCCTGCGGAATCACGAACTCCACCGGCGCCTTGTCGGTGTACTTGGCGCGATAGGCATTGAAGTCGTAGTCGAGCAGGATCGGGATCTCGCCCGACAGCACGCGCGCGTAGGCGGTCTGCGTCGGCACGATCGGCTCGTTCGCTTTCAGCTTCTTGAAGAACGCGATGGCCGGATCGATGTTGTCGTAGCTGCCGCCGAGCGCCAGCGCCACTGCGATCACGCCGACCTGGCCGACCGCCGCGCTGGCCGGGTTCAGGTAGCCGACCAGTCCCTTGTACTCGGGCTTCAACAGATCGGCCCACGAGCGCGGCACCGGCTTGCCGCGCAGCGCGGCGGTATTGACGAACAGGCCCAGCGTGCCCGAGTGGATCGTGAACCAGTAGCCGTCCGGGTCCTTCAGCGAGGTGGGGATGTCGTTCCAGCGCTGCGGCTTGTACGGCGCCAGCACCTCGGCGGCGCGCGCCTGCGGGCCGACCTGGCCGCCGAGGTAGGTGACATCGGCCACCGGGTTGCCCTTTTCCGCGATCAGCGCCGCCAGCGACTGGCCGGAGTTCTTGTTGTCGGGCGGCACGGCGATGCTGAGCTTCTGGTTGATCAGCTTCAGCATGCCGCCCCAGTCGGCCCACTCGGGCGGGCAGTTGTAGCAGATGGCGCGCTGCTGCTGCGCCAGCACCAGGCTGGGACACACTGCCGCGGCGCCGAGCGCGGCGGTGGATTGCAGGAGATGGCGGCGATTCATTCGAGCCTCGTCAGGTGGGAGACAGCAGGGAAGAACGTCGAGCAGCCGGAGCCGCCTGCGACGGGTTGGAAACGGCAGCGGGTGCGGCAGTGGAGTCGCCGATCCGCAGCGTGTGGTGCAACAGCGCCGGCGCCAGGAAGCGCGCGCCGCCGATCAGGCCGAGCAGCAGGTCGACCGCCGTGGCGGCGATCTGCGGTGAAGGCTGCACGACCGTGCTGAGCACGGGCGCGGTGAGCGTGCCCAGCTGCACACCGTCGAAGCCGGCCACGGAAACGTCGCGCGGCACGGCCAGTCCGAGTCGCCCGAGGTCGCGCATGACCGTCATCGCCAGGTGGTCGCTGGAACAGAACAGCGCGGTCGGCCGCCCGACGCGGCTCAGCAGATCCTGCAGCGCGGCGCGCGCATCGGCGGCCATGAACGGCACCTCGATCGGGGGCGCGGCGTCGAGGCCGGCCGCCCGCAGCGCATCCAGGTAGCCGCGATGCCGCAGCCGGGTGCGATCGGACTGGCGGAAGCTGCCGGCCACCATGGCAATGCGGCGATGGCCGAGGCCGATCAGGTGCGCGACCATCTGCCGCGCGGCGGCGCGGTTGTCGACCGACACGGTCGGCCGCGGCCGCGCCGCGCGCCTGCCCAGCTGGTTGTAGACCAGCACGTACGGCACCGCCTCGCGGTCCAGCTTGTCGAGCGCGCGACTGCGCGCGGCGTCTGCCACCGTCAGCACCAGCCCGTCCACGCGATGGCGCAGCAGCGTCTCGATGGCGCCGTCTTCCTGCGCCGGGTCGTAGCCGGTGGTGGCCAGCAGCACCGCGTGATCGCCCGCGCGGGCCGCAGTCTCGAGCCCCTGCAGGCACTCGGCGAACACCGGGTGAGCCAGCGTCGGCAGGATGACGCCGATCTTGTGCGTGCGCTGCGAGCGCAGGCTGCGGCCCAGCAGGTTGGGCCGGAAGTCGAGTTGCGCGGCGGCCTCGAGCACCGCGCGTGCCATGTCGGCGCTGACGCGGGCCGAGTCGTTCATCACGCGCGACACCGTCGCTGCCGACACGTGAGCGCGTCGCGCTACGTCCACGATGGTGGCGCGGCTGGCTGGGCGCGGGGCGCGGGAACGCTGGCGTGGCATCGGAGGCTGAAAACGTTTTCAGAGGCGAAGGCTAGGATGCCCGCGTGACCTGGGGATTACAAGGCGCAGTGCGCCATCGCCGGTCGCGCTGGGCGGCGGCCCGGGGCACAATCGAGCGCGCCTTGGCTGCGCGCAATCGCCCTGCGCCGGCGTCCGGCGCTGCCGTTCTGGAGGCATCGCAACACGAACCGCCGCGGGGCTCCCCGCGCCGCTTAGGACCGCCGGCAGCACCATGGAACTGACGCCCGAGCAACTGCAGCAGCTGGCCGAGAGCACGGTCGCCCACTACGACCGCAATGCGCGCGACTTCTGGGAGGGCACGCGTCACCACGATGTGAGCCAGAACATCCGTGCGCTGCTCGATGCCATCGAGTCGGCCCCGCCGTTTGAGTTGCTCGACTTCGGCTGCGGGCCCGGGCGGGACCTGCAGGCACTGAGCGCACTGGGCCATCGCGTGACAGGGCTCGAGGGCTCGCCCGCACTGGCGGCGATGGCACGCACGTTCAGCGGGTGCGTGGTACTGGAGCAGAATTTCCTCGCACTCGACCTGCCGCAGTCACGCTTCGACGGCGTGTTCGCCAACGCCGTGCTGTTCCATGTGCCGCGCCAGGAACTGCCCCGCGTCCTGCGGGAACTGCTGGCCACCCTGAAACCGGGCGGCGTGCTGTTCAGCTCGAACCCGCACGGCAGCGGGCAGGAA
>JALORV010000268.1 GCA_025458735.1 Burkholderiaceae bacterium
GTCATGCGCATCCTCGCCGATGCCACCAACCGCATCGCGGAAGGTGAAGTCCTGCAGTTGATGAACGTTCACGACCCGTCGGTCAACGAGGAACGCTACTTCTCCGTGGTCGAGCGCAAGACCGCGACCTTGTTCGAGGCCGGCGCCCGCATTGCTGCGGTGCTCGCCGAGGCCGACCCGGCGGTCGAGGAACACTGTGCCCAATATGGCGCATCGCTTGGTCGCGCCTTCCAGATCGTCGACGATGTGCTGGACTATTCCGGGCACACCGAGGACATCGGCAAGCGCCTTGGAGACGACCTGCGCGAGGGCAAAGTCACGCTCCCGCTGATCCATGCGCTGCGCAGCGCCTCCTCGGAGCAGCGCGATCTGGTGGTGCGCGCCGTGCGCGATGGCGACGGCGACTTCGAAGCCATTGCGCGCATCGTCACCGACAACGGCTCGCTGGCCTACTCATCCGACCTCGCGGGCCGGGAAGTCGAGGCTGCAGCGACCGCGCTGCGCGCGCTGCCGGCGTCGATCTACCGAAATTCTTTGCTAGACTTGCTGGCTTTCGCGGTCGGTCGCGATCGGTAGTCAGCCGGTGAGCACCGATTCGCTGCGCTGCCACGGCGCCGCAGTCCTTCCCGAGCTTCGCAGTCGCCGTAGGTGGCGGCCCGCGAGTGAGCGCGAAGGATTCGTGGTGGCCGGAGTTCTGCGCAATCGTCGGGGTGTAGCTCAGCCTGGTAGAGTACTGCGTTCGGGACGCAGGAGTCGGAGGTTCAAATCCTCTCACCCCGACCACTTCCTTCCGCTTTCTGTTTGTTAACCGGCAACTGACCGGTAGCACGTGGACGATCTGCCGTTATGGGCTGAACTGCTGGCCCTCGCCGTCCTGCTGCTGATCTCCGCGTTTTTCTCGATTTCCGAGACCTCCATGATGGCGCTCAGCCGGTTGCGGCTGCGCCATCTGGTTCGCTCGGGCAACCGCTCGGCACGACGCGCGCAGGCGCTGCTCGACCGCACCGATCGGCTGCTGGGCACGATTTTGCTGGGCAACAACCTCGTGAATGCGGCAGCCACTGCACTGGTGACCGCCATGGCAATCCGTTTCGCCGGTAATAACGAGTGGGCGCTGCTGGTCGCCACCGGCGTGGTCACCTTTCTGATCCTGGTCTTTGCGGAAATCACGCCGAAGGTCATCGGCGCCACTTATCCGGAAAAGATCGCCCTGCCGGCGAGCCACGCGCTGGGTTTCCTGCTCGCCGCCTTCCGTCCGGTGGTCGCCTTCGTCAACCTGTTCGTGCAGTCGTTGCTGTGGCTATTGCGGGTACCGGCGAGGCGCGCCGGCGAGGCGACCCGCCTGACGGCCGAGGAACTGCGCACGCTGGTTCTCGAAGGCGGCAACTTCATTCCGGGCAAGCATCGCAGCATCCTGCTGAACCTGTTCGAACTCGAACAACTCGCGGTCGATGACGTGATGACGCCGCGCGCGCGCATTGAAGCGCTCGACCTTGCGCAGCCACCGGAAGCCGTGCTCGATCAGCTGCGCACGTGCTATCACAACAAACTGCCGGTCTACGAAGGCGACTTCGACCGGACCGTGGGCGTGCTGCTGGTTCGCAAGCTGCTGCCGCTCTTGACAAGCGGCAGCCTGTCGATCGACGCGCTGCGGTCGGCGCTCGCGGCGCCGTACTTCGTGCCCAGTGGAACGCCGCTGTTCCAGCAGTTGCAGCTCTTCCAGGACAACCAGCAGCGCCTTGGTCTGGTGGTGGACGAGTACGGCCAGGTTCAGGGCCTGGTGACGCTCGAGGACATCATCGAGGAGATCGTCGGCGAGCTGACACCGCCGACACCGGGGGCCGGCGGCCGCCTGAGATGGAACGCGCAGGGCAGTGCGCTGGTCGATGGCAGCACGCCCTTGCGCGAACTGAACCGGCGACTTGCGCTGAAGCTTCCGCTCGACGGGCCGAAGACCGTCAATGGCCTGCTGGTCGAGCAGCTCCAGGAGATCCCCGATGCGCCCTGCTGCGTGCGCATCGGCGACGTGCAGATCGAGGTCGTGCAGATCGACGAGCACGCCATACGCAGCGCCCGCATCGTCCGGGCGCCCGCGCCCGACACGTCGCCGGGCAGCGGCTGATCCTTGCGTCGAATCGGCCTCGCAGCGCACGCTTTCGGCTTGCCTTGTTTGCGGGAGTTAAGCTTTACAAATCCGGGCCTTATCGGCAGTATCTTTTTGCTTCGTGAGAAGTGCCCGCCCGCTATAACTTGGGTCTGATCCGACCCTCTGGGACAGCACCCATCCATGTCTGCCGTAACTCAAGGTCCTGCTTCCGCCGCAGGGGCCCTCACCGGTCTCGCGCGCGCGCTCGTGCAGCAGGGCAAGCTGCGGCCGGACCGCGCCGAGAATTTCGCCCGCAAGGCAGCACAGGCCAACACCCAGTTCATCGATGAGCTGATCAACTCGGCCGACGTCACGGGCCTGTCGGCCGGCGGCGTGGCGAGATTCGCCGCCGAGACCTTCGGCCATCCGATGCTGGACCTGACCGCGCTGGACATCGAGCAACTGCCGCGGGACATCATTGACAAGAAGCTGATCGGCAGCCTGCGCGTGCTGGCACTGCGCAAGCGCGGCAACCGGCTTGCGGTCGCCGTGTCCGATCCCACCAACTTCGCAGCCCTGGACCAGGTCAAGTTCCAGACGCAGCTGGCGCTCGATGTCGTGGTCGTCGAGCACGA
Organism: Burkholderiaceae bacterium; assembly: GCA_025458735.1. The sequence goes on from JALORV010000268.1 coordinate 2,722, forward strand.
CAAGCTGATGCGACTGGTCGAGTCGCAGTCGACCTCGGTCAACCAGAAGATCGAGGACATGGTCGGCAGCGACGACGTCAACTTCGACGATCTGCTGTCGGAGTCGCCCGAGCAGGCGGCCGACGATGCGGCGCAGGTCGAAGTCGACGACGCACCGGTGGTGCGGTTTCTCCAGAAGCTGCTGCTCGATGCGATCGGCGAGGGCGCGTCCGACCTGCACTTCGAGCCCTACGAGAAGTTCTACCGCGTCCGCTTCCGCATCGACGGCGTGCTGCGCGAGATTGCCCAGCCACCGCTGGCGATCCGCGAACGGCTGTCGACCCGCATCAAGGTCGTATCCAAGCTCGACATCTCGGAGAAGCGCGTGCCGCAGGACGGCCGCATGAAGCTTGGGGGTCGATGCACTTGGCTACGAGCCCGATCAGAAGGAGGCCCTGCTCAGCGCGGTGCAGCGGCCCTACGGCATGGTGCTTGTGACCGGGCCGACCGGTTCCGGCAAGACGGTGTCGCTCTACACCTGCCTGAACATCCTCAATCAGCCCGGCATCAACATCTCCACGGCGGAAGACCCGGCTGAAATCCAGCTGGCAGGGATCAACCAGGTCAACGTTAATGAAAAGGCCGGGCTGACCTTCGCGAACGCCCTGCGCGCCTTCCTGCGGCAGGATCCGGACGTGATCATGGTCGGCGAGATCCGCGACCTCGAAACCGCAGACATCGCCATCAAGGCCGCGCAGACCGGCCACATGGTGCTGTCGACACTGCACACCAACGATGCGGCAGCCACGCTGGTGCGCCTGCAGAACATGGGGGTGGCGCCCTTCAACGTTGCCTCCAGCGTGATCCTGATCACCGCGCAGCGACTGGCGCGCAAGCTGTGC
>JALORV010000011.1 GCA_025458735.1 Burkholderiaceae bacterium
CGCCGGCGCTCGGAAGAGGAACTGCGGCGGGTGCGCAACTACCTCGACCTGGTGGTCGAGAACCTGCCGGTGCTGGTGTCGGTGCGCGAGGCCGAGACCGGCCGCTTCGTCAGCCTGAATCGCGCCGGCGAGCTGATCACCGGCCTGTCCCGCCAGCAGGTCGTGGGCCGCACCTGGCGCGAGGTCTACGCCCGCCAGTTCGCCGACCTGTACGCGGAACTCGATCGCAAGGCGCTGGCAACCGGCTCGCAGGTCGATCGCCCGCGCGACGTGATGCTGCGCGCGGACGGCAAGCGGCTGACGGTCAACCAGCGGGTGATCCCGCTGTTCGAGGCCGAGCCCGGCGTGGAGTCGCATCCGCGCTACGTGATGTCGATCGTCGACGACCTGACCGAGGAAGTGCGGGCCGAGGTCGCGTTGCGCGAGACCGAGGCGCGCTTCCGGCAGTTCGCCGAGAACATCGACCAGCTGGTGTTCATCATGACCGGCGACTTCTCGAGCGTGCTGTACATCAACCCGCGCTACCAGTCGCTGCTCGGCGCGCCGGCCGACGAGCTGATCGACAACCCGCGCAGCGCGCTGCGGCACGTGGTGACGGAAGACGCCCCGCGGCTGCTGCGCATGCTGCCGCGGCTGGTGGCGCGCATGCGACGGCTGCTGCGCTCGGAGTTCACGGTGCGCGTCAACCACCCCTCGCGTGGCGAGTGCCTGATCAACGTGCGGCTGAACCCGGTCCGCATGGAAGACGGCGCGATCCGCGTGTTCGGCGTGGCCGACGACGTCACCGAACGCGAGGCTGCCGAGCGCCAGCGCATGGAGGAGGTCGTCAAGCAGCGCGACATCCTGGTGCGCGAAGTGCACCATCGCATCAAGAACAACCTGCAGGGCGTGGCCGGCCTGATCCAGCAGGCCGCGGTGGCGCGGCCCGAGGTCGCCGGCGCGCTGGAAGAGGCGGCCGCACAGATCCAGGCCATCGCGCAGGTGCACGGCCTGCAGATCCGCGCCACCGGCACGCTGCCGGTGCTGGGCGTCGCCCAGGGCATCTTCCAGAACCTGGCCAGCATGTTCGGCGCCGAAATCCGCTTCGAGCCGCCGCCGCCGGACCTGTGGCGCTATGGGCTGCCGGAGAACGAGGCCGTGCCGCTGGCGCTGGTCATCAACGAACTCGGCACCAACGCGATCAAGCACCGCGGCAGCCGCACCGACGCCATCGGCGTGCGTGTCACCGCGCGGCCCGACGGCATGGACTTCGTGATCGAGAATCCCGGCAGCCTCAGGCCGGGTTTCAGCCTGGCGGAGATCCCGGCCGGCGTATCGGGCCTCGGACTGGTCAAGGCGCTGCTGCCGCGGCGCGGCGCGCGGCTCGCGCTCGATGCGACCAGCGGCGTCGTGCAGGCCCGGCTGCAACTGTTCCCGCCGGCCGTTCGCGAGGAGAATGTCTGAGGTGAGCCCGGCCGCACGCAGTCGGTACGCGAACGGCGAGGAAAGCCCCGGCGAGCAAGGATGAACGCAGAGCAACCCCTGATCCTGGTGGTCGACGACGACCGGCTGGTACTGGCAACGCTGGTGGCCGGGCTGCGCCAGGCCGGCTTCGAAGTCATCGAGTCGGACAACGGCGACGATGCCATCCTGCTGGCGCGCAAGTACAAGCCGAAGCTGGCGATCCTCGACATGCGCATGCAGGGCAAGTCCGGCATGGACGTGGCCCGCTACCTGGCCGCGAACACGACGACCGGCTTCATGTTCCTGTCGGCCTTCGGCGATGCCGACATCGTCGACGAAGCCACCCGCATGGGTGCGCTCGGCTACCTGGTCAAGCCGCTCGACGTGCGGCAGATCGTGCCGGCCGTGCGCGCGGCGCTGGCGCGCTGGGAAGAACTGCGCCTGGCACCGCCCGCCCTGGCGGAAGCATCGGCGCCCGGACGCGACGAGTACATCGCAATCGGCATCCTGATGGAGCGGCTGCGGCTCGACTACGACCGTGCGCTCGAGGCGCTGCGCGTGCAGGCGCGCGCCGAGGGCTGCACTGCCGCGCAGCTCGCCACCACGATGGTCGAGGCGGCCAACCGCCTGAACTCGATTCCACGCTAGCAGCGCCGGCAATGCAGGCCAACGACTACATCCAGCGCCATGGCTTCCGGCGCTGGTACGAGCGTCAGCTGGTCGAGAGCCACGCCTACCTGGCGCTCGGCTTCGTCGCGCTGATCCTGATGCTCTCGGGCGCCGAAGTGCTGAGCGATGCCAAGTCCGGCATCGGCTACTTCTCCACGCTCGGCATGGCGGCGCTCGGCGGACTGCTGATGCTGGTGGCCTGGCGTCGCTTCAACGTGCTGCTGGCGCGCGCTGAACGCTTCGCCGAGGGGGCGACCTGCCCGGCCTGCGGCACCTGGGGCAAGTTCCGCGTGCTCAGCCAGGAAGCCGCCCCCGCGGACGATCCGCCGGAAGCCGGCCGTCCGCGCTGGCTGCGGGTGTGCTGCAGCAAGTGCGGGGGGGAGTGGAAAATCGGATAGGCGTCGCAGTTTTTGTGTGACCGGTACGGCCGGTCACACAAAAACTGCGACGGTCACGCGCGCTGCGCGCGCGCTCACCCCTGATTAGTCGGCTGCGCTCCAGGCGGCTGCGCGCTCCGCCGAATTTCAACCCCACGACACTCCCCTGACCCCTCGCCATGCGAGGGGAGGGATGCTCCCCACCCCGTCCCGCCCCTCCGGGAGGGGCGGGTGCGAACCTGGCAGCGTGCGCTCGTTGCCTGGCTGCGGGTCTTTGCCGTGTGATGAGTGCCCCTTCCCCTCCTAGAGGGGAAGGGCGCAGGGAAGGGGAGCACGCCTCCTCCCTCGCGGAGGGGGGTTGGGAGGGTGCCGAGCAGTTGCTACTCGGCAGAGCACGCGGCCGCTCCGGAGCGCAGCCGACAAATCAGTCGTGAGCGAGCGCGCAGCGCGCGTATCCGGAGCAGTTTTTGATGCGGCCCGCAGGGCCACATCAAAAACTGCGACGTTCGTCCCATAGGCTGAAGTAGAACGTGGCCCCATGCCCGGGCTGCGGCCGCTGGAACAGCCCGAAGAGCTTTTCGGCGAAGCGCATGTCGAAGCCGGCGCCGTTGTCCTTCACGATGAACGTTCGCCGGCCGTCGTCGACGCGCTCGGCGAACTCGATGCGGGCCTGGGGCACGCGCGCGCTGAACTTCCAGGCGTTGCCCAGCAGGTTCTGCAGCACCAGCCGCAGCAGCGTCGCATCGCCGTCGACGCGCAGCTCGGGGGCGATCACGAACTCCACGCCGCGGGCCGGCTCCTGCGCACGCAGGTCGTCGGCCAGCTCCCGTGCGATCTGCGACAGGTCGACGCGCTCGCGCGCCAGCTCGCGTCCCGTCATGCGCGACAGCGACAGCAGCGTCTCGATCATCGAGTTCATGCGCTGGCTGGCGGCGACGATGCGGCGCAGGTGATCGCGCCCGAGTTCGTCGAGCGGCTTGCCGCGGTCGCCGTAGTCCTCCAGCACGATGGTGGCGAAGCCGTCGACCACGCGCAGCGGTGCACGCAGGTCGTGCGAGACGGAATACGCGAAGCTGTCGAGTTCACGCAGGGCGTGGTCGAGTTCGGCCGAGCGCTCCGCCAGCTGGCGGTTGCGCTGGTCCAGCTCCGCGCGCAGCGGCACCGGTTCTTCCGCGGACGTGCGGGCCGCGCCCAGCAGCGGCGTCAGGTCGTGCGCCGCGCCGGCATAGCCGAGGAACTTGCCGGTGCCGGAGAACATCGGGGCCGCCGACAGCGCGAGCACGTGCCGCGCCCGGCCGTCCTGCGACGGTGCTTCGACGCGCACGTCGAAGTAGGGCGCGCGCGCTTCGATCGCCAGCGCCAGCGCCGGTGGCGCCGGCAGGTCGGCCACGACCTGCCACGGATGGCGGCCGACCAGCTGCCGGCAGTCGAACCAGTCGATGGTGCGATGGCTGCGCTCGACTTCGATGACGCGGCCGTCGGCATCGGTCTGCCACGACCACGCGGCAGAAGCCGCCAGCGACTGACGCATGGCGTTGAGTTCGCGCCGCGCGCGCTGCTGCTGCGACAGGACCACGGCGGTGAGGGCGATCAGTGCTCCGACCGAGGCGGCGCCGAGCAGCCAGCCGGCGGCGGCGCCGAGCGAGGTGGCGCCGAGCGGCGCGGCCGAACTTAGCGCCGAAGTCGCCGACGCCGACGCTGCGCCGGCCGCCAGGCAGGCGCAGATCGCGGCCCCGGCGCGGCCGGGGCGTGCGAGCACCCGCTCGCATGAAAGCCGGCGCACGGTCGAGCCCGGTTCGGTTTGGTCAGGGGTGGACACCGCGGCCGATTGTGCAGCAAGGCGAAGGTCCGCGCGAGTACGCGCGGCGTCGCGGCGGGGCCCGGGAAATGCCGTCCGAGGAGACAGCTTTTCGAGGGGTCGTGGCGCGCATTCACGTCTAGCCTGCCTGGATCCTTCGATCGGTGCGTCCGTTCGCGCCCTGCCATGCCGTCGTTGCCCAGCCAGGTTCCTGTGTTCCGCGCGCCGTCCCACGACGCGGGCACGTTGCCGTCGCCCGCGGACGAGGCGGGCCCGGCCGGTGCTCCGATGCCGGAGCGGGCAATTGCGGAAGCATCGTCGCGTGGACACGCGGCCGAGCCTCGCTTCGAGCCGATCAAGCTGCCGGGGGGACATTCGCGCTTCCGGACCATCGCCTGGCCGCTGATCGGCGTGCTGGTGCTGGTCGCCACGTGGACGGTCGGCGTCAGCTACTACTTCCACCAGCGCAGTTCCGCGGCGATGTTCGTGGCCGAGCAGACCGCCAAGGCCGAGCGCGCGGTGGCCCTGCTCGAGGCATCGCTCGAAGGCAATTTCCGGGCGGTCGAGCAGACGGCGCGGGCACTGGCTGAGCGGCCCGATCTCACGGCGGCGCTGCTGCGCGCCGATGCCGACGATGCCCTGCGCCAGTGGGCGCAGCGTTCGCGGCGGGTCAGTGGCAGTGTCGCGGTCGAGTTCTACAACGCCGCCGGGGTGCTGATCGAACGCGTCGGCGATCCGGGCAGCTACCGGCTCGAGACCGAGTCCGTACCGGAGGTCACGCGCCGTGCGCTGGCGGGCAGGGAAGCACTGCAGGCGGTGGAGCGGTCGCACGGCCTCGGCCTGCGGGCGGCGGTCCCGGTCCGTTCCGGCACCCATGTGGTCGGCGTGGTCGCCGCCGAAGCCCTGTTCGACGACGAGGAACTGGCCGAGCTGGCGACACGCGCCGGGCTGGACCTGGGTCTGCTGGCCGGCGGCCGCGTGCTGGTTGGCCGCGGCACGGGCGCCGACCCCGGCTGGCTGCAGAAGGTCACCGACCACCTGGCCGCCGGCACCGGTGGGCGGGTCGCCCTGCAAGGCGACCGGGATGCCGTGGCGCGGCCGGTGACGGTGGCCGGCGTGCCGCTGGTGCTGGTGGCGATGATGCCGAACGCCGGCGCCTACAACGTCGTCAGCGACGCCTACAGCGCGTTCTTCACGGTGGTGATGTTCACGATCCTGGCGACCATCCTTGCCGGGCTCTACCTGACACGCTACCTGATCCAGCCGGTCAAGGCGCTGACCGAACGCGCCGAGGAGCTGTCGCTGCGCTTTGCCGGCCGCCGCGCCGAGGGCCGTGGCGACGAGCTCGACTCGCTGGTCGGATCGTTCGATGCGATGACCGCTGCGCTGCTGTCGCACTCGGACCGGCTGGCGCGGGCCCATCGCAGCGAACTGCAGAACAGCCTCGAGCTGCAGCACCAGTATGCGCAGATGCGGCTGCTGCGCGCGCTCGCGACCGCCGCCAACGAAGGTGGCACCGTGGAGGCCACGCTCGAGCGCGCGCTGCACGAGATCGCCGCCTACCTCGACTGGCCGCTGGGCCGCGTGGCACTGCAGCGCGAGGACGTCGCCGATGCGCTGCTGCCGCCGCGCTCGATCTGGGTGTCGCGCGACACCGAGCGCTTCGGCGCCTTCGTCGACGCCAGCAACCGCACGCCGATCGTGCCCTCGCCGGACCACCTGATCGGCCGCGCCTACCTGTCCGGCACGCCGCACTGGGTGTCCGACCTGTCGCGCATGGCCGACTGGGACCGGCTGGTGGAAGCGCTCGATGCCGGGCTGCAGACAGGCATCGTGATCCCGGTGACGGCGCGTGGCCACGTGGCGGCGTTCATCGAGGTCTTCTGCGACCACCGCGTCGAGGCGACCAACGAGCTGCTGGAACTGCTCGAGGCGATCAGCGCCGAGCTGTCGCGGGTGGCCGAGCGGCAGCGCGCCGAGCGGGATGTGCGAGATCGCGAGCTGGAGGCGAGCCGGCTGGCGATGGTGGCGTCGCGCACCGACCAGATGGTGATGATCCTCGACCCGACGGGCCGGATCGAGTGGGCCAATGATGCGTGCGCGCGCTTCTCCGGTTACTCGCTGCAGGATGTCCGCGGCAAGCCGGCGCACCGGCTGATGCAGGGACCGCAGACCGACGCGCAGGCGACCGAGGCGATCGGAGCTGCCATCCTGCGCGGCGAACCCTGCCGCGTCGAGTACGTGGCCTACACGCGCAGCGGCGAGATGCGCATCCTCGAAGTCGAGGGCCAGCCCCTGCGTGACGACCAGGGACGCTACTTCCAGTACGCGCTGATCAGTCCCGACATCACCGAACGCAAGCGCACCGAGGCGGCGCTGCGCGAAAGCGCCGAGTACTTCCGGGCGCTGTTCGACGAGTCGCCGGTCGCCGCGGCCATCCAGGCGCCGGACTTCCGCATCGTGCGCGCCAATGCGGCGCACACGCGCATGCTCAACTACACGATCGACCAGGTGATCGGCAAGGACCCGATCGTGTTCTATCACCCGGAAGACGTGGATGCCGGCCACGCGGCCCGGCGCGCGCTGCGTGCGACCGAGCGCGGCCCGGTCACGTTCGAGCGGAGACTGCTGACCGGCGACGGCCGCACCATCTGGGTGCGCGGCCACGCCGTGCGCTTCAGCGATGCCAGCGGCGAGCGCTACACGCTGACCATGCTGGAGAACATCACCGAGAGCAAGCGCATCGAGCAGGTGCTGCGTGATTCCAAGGAGGTCGCCGAGTCGGCCAGCCGCGCGAAATCGCAGTTCCTCGCCAACATGAGTCACGAGATCCGCACGCCGATGAACGGCGTGCTCGGCATGACCGAGCTGCTGCTCGGCACGCCGCTTTCGGACAAGCAGCGCCGCTTTGCCGAGGCGGTGTACCGCTCGGGCGAGTCGCTGCTCGAGATCATCAACGACATCCTCGACTTCTCCAAGATCGAGGCCGGCAAGCTGGAGCTGGAGTCGGTTGACTTCGACCTGCGCACCGTGGTCGAGGACGTGTTCGAGCTGCTGGCGCCGCGCGCGCACCAGAAGCGGCTCGAGCTGGCTTCGCGCATCGAGCCCGCGGTGCCGACCGTGGTGCGCGGCGACCCGATGCGGCTGCGCCAGGTGCTGACCAACCTGGTCGGCAACGCGATCAAGTTCACCGAGACCGGCGAGGTCGTGGTCAGCGTCGGCGACGGTGGCCCCGGCCCGGACGCGGTCCGGCGGGTGCGTTTCGAGGTGCGCGACAGCGGCATCGGCATGCGCCAGGAAGCGCTGGAGAAACTCTTCACGGTGTTCATGCAGGCCGACCAGTCGATGTCGCGGCGCTACGGCGGCACCGGTCTCGGCCTGGCGATCAGCAAGCAACTGGTCGAGCTGATGGGCGGCACGATTGCCGTCGAGAGCCGCTTCGGCGAGGGTTCGGTGTTCCGTTTCGAAGTCCCGCTGGCGGCCGGCGAGGCGTCGGCCATACCGCCGCCGGTCGATACCACCCGGCTGCGCGGCCGCCGCGTGATCCTGGTCGAGGACAACCCCACGAATCGCAGCATCCTCGAGGGCCAGCTGCGCGGCTTCGGCATGGAGGTGGCCACGGCCGACAACGGCACCACGGCGCTCGAACTGCTGCGCGCGGCAGCGCGGGCCGGCACGCCGTTCGACGCGGCCGTCATCGACATGAAGATGCCGACCATGGACGGCCTGACGATGGCCACCGAGCTGCGGCGCGATCCGCGGCTGGCCGATGTGCGCATGGTGATGCTGACCTCGCTGGGCAGCGGCAACGAAGCGCAGCTGGCCTACGAGTGCGGCATCGAGGCGTACCTGACGAAACCGGTGCGGCAGGCCGAGCTGATCGACGCGCTCGGCCGCGTGCTGCATCGGGAGCAGACACCCGCGGCAGCGCCGCTGACCGCGCCGCACGGGCGACGTGCGCGCGTGCTGGTCGTCGAGGACAACCCGGTCAACCAGGAAGTGGCGCGGGCGATGCTGACCGAACTCGGCTGCTCGGTGCGGCTGGCGGCCGATGGCCGGCAGGGACTCGCCGCGCTGCGCGACCAGGCATTCGACCTCGTGTTCATGGACTGCCAGATGCCGGAGATGGACGGCTTCGAGGCGGTGCGCCGATTCCGCGCTTCCGCTGCGCAGGGCTATGCGACGCGGCCCGAGGTGCCGATCGTGGCACTCACGGCCAATGCGCTCGCCGGCGATGCCGACCGCTGCCTGGCCTCCGGCTTCAGTGATTACCTGGCGAAGCCGGTGCGGCGCGAGCAGCTCGATGCCTCCCTGGCGCGCTGGGCAGACCCGGCTGCGCAGCCGGAGGCAGCTGCGGCATCCGGCGGAGCGATCGCTGCCGCGGCAACGCTGCACGCGGCTCCGGAGCATGCCGAAACGGCGGCCGGGCCGGTCGCCGGGCACGCCGGGCCGGGCCCCGAACCGGCACTGGACGAACCGGCGGCGCCGGCGATGGCGCTGATCGATCTTGCTGCCATCGAAGTGATCCGCGACATGGAGCGCCGCGGCGCCACGCGCCTGCTGGAGCGGCTGGTGTCGACCTACGTGTCGACAGCGGCGCGGCTGGTGGCGCAGGCGGCCTATGCCTTGCGGGCGGGTGATGCCGTGTCGCTGCAGCACGCGGCACACACGCTGAAGTCGTCGAGCGCAAACCTCGGGGCGATCGGACTCTCGCGGCGCTTCGGCGACCTCGAGCGCCATGCGCGCAGCGGCGCGCTGGACGAGGCGCGCCGCATGTGGCCGGCAACGCAGGCCGAATACGAGCAGGTCGTGCAGGCACTGCAGGAAATCGGGGCTGCCGAGGTCGCAGCGGCATCGGGATGAGCAGGCCGGGTCGGAACCACGGGCGGGTGACCGCCTTGGCAAACGATTCGAAACCAGGACTGACAGGGCAATGACGGCAGATGAAGTGCGGGTGCAGATGAACCAGAACCAGCCAGGGGGCAGAGCCGAGACCGACCGCAGCGGCGCCGGCAGCGCGGACGGTGGCGGTGCGACGCGTGCCGATCTCGTGCTGCTGGTCGACGACGATCCGGTGGCGCGGCTGCTGACTGCTTCCGCGCTGGCCGAGCGGCACTGGCGGGTGATCGAGGCCGATGGCGGCGCCAGCGCGCTCGAGCTGTATGCCGACAACCAGCCCGACGTCGTCGTGCTCGATGCGCTGATGCCCGATATCGACGGCTTCATCACCTGCGAGCGGCTGCGGCGCATGGCGGGCGGCGAGCACGTGCCGATCCTGATGCTGACCGGGCTCGACGACGAGACTTCGATCGCGCGTGCGTACGAGGCTGGCGCCACCGACTTCTTCGTCAAGAGCACGACGCAGTGGACGCTGCTGTCGGAGCGGCTGCGCTACATGATCCGTGCCTCGCGCATGCGCGAGGAACTGGCGGAAAGCCGCGCCAAGCTCAGCAAGGCGCAGCGCATCGCGCGGCTCGGCAGCTGGGAGTGGGACATCGGCGCGCGCTGGGTCAAGCTGTCGGAGGAGTGCTTCGCGATCGCCGGGCTGCCGCAGCAGGAGGACGGGCTGGCCGACTGGTTCGTCTGGTCGCGCGTGGTCGAGGACGAGCGGGCCCGCATCGAGATGCTGTTCCGCGAGGCGCTGGCCGGCAGCGGCCAGATGAACTTCGAGTGCCGCATCGCGCGTCCGACCGGCCAGCTGCGTGTGGTGCAGATCGAAGGCGAAGTCGATCGCGACGAGGCGGGCCGCGCCAAGGCCGTGCACGGTGTCATCCAGGACATCACCGAGCGCAAGCAGGCCGAGGACCAGATCCGCCAGCTGGCCAACTACGACAGCCTGACCGGGCTGCCCAACCGCCGCTACTTCCGCGACCAGTTCCAGGCCGCGCTCGAGCGCGCACGCAGCGGCGGCTCGGCCGTGGGCGTGCTGTTCATCGACCTCGACCGCTTCAAGCAGATCAACGACACGCTGGGCCATCAGGTCGGCGACCAGCTGCTGCGGGAAGTCGCCAAGCGGCTGTACCAGTGCGTGCGCGAGAACGACACGGTCGCGCGCGGTGCGGAAGCCGCCGGCATCCTGCGCAACGGACGGCCGCCCAGCATCGGTTCCGCCACCCGCAGCCTGGCGGCCGGCTCGCAGGCAGCGCCGGCGGCCGCCGGCAGCGCCAACAGCGTCGCCCGCCTCGGTGGCGACGAGTTCACGATCCTGCTGACCGACCTGGCCGATCCGGGAGCGATCGAAGCGGTCGCGCAGCGCCTGCTCGAAACGATGCGGCGGCCCTTCGCCTTTTCCGGACACGAGCTGTTCGTGACGGCATCGATGGGCGTGGCGACCTTTCCGGTCGACGGCGGCGATGTGGACACGCTGCTGCGCAAGGCCGACATCGCGATGTACGCGGTCAAGGACAGCGGGCGCAACGGCGTGATGCGCTTTTCCAGCGCGATGAACACGGCTACCGCGGAACGCTGGCGGCTCGAGACGGCGCTGCATCGCGCTCTCGAGCGCGAGGAGCTGGTGATGTACTACCAGCCCAAGGTCAACGTCATCGACGGCACCATTGTCGGTGCCGAGGCGCTGATGCGCTGGAAGCGCGGCGGCGAACTGGTGCCGCCGGGCGAGTTCATCACCGTGGCCGAGGAGTCGGGCCTGATCGTGCCGATCACCGAGTGGGCGGTGCGCGAGGTCTGCAAGCAGATGGTGGCCTGGGCCGAGGACGGCATGCCGCCGATGCCGGTGTCGATCAACATCTCCGGCCGGCACATCCAGCGCGCCAACCTGGTCGAGCCGGTGCAGTCGGCGCTGTCGGGCTTCCGGCTGGACGCGCGATTGCTGGAGCTCGAACTGACCGAGACCGTGCTGATGCAGAACCTCGGGCATGCGCTGCCGCTGCTGCAGGCACTGAAGGATCTCGGCGTGGCGATCTCGGTCGACGACTTCGGCACCGGCTACTCGTCGCTCTCGTACCTGAAGAAGCTGCCGATCGACACGCTGAAGATCGACCGCTCGTTCGTGCGCGAGCTCGAGACCAGCGGCGACAACGCGGCCATCGTTGCAGCGATCATCGCCATGAGCAAGAGCCTGAAGCTGCGGGTGGTGGCCGAGGGTGTCGAGACGCAGGGGCAGATGACGCGGCTGTTCGACCAGGGCTGCCAGCTGATGCAGGGGTTCCTGTTCTCGCCGGCGGTGCCGGGCTCGGACTTCCACGGACTGGTCCGCAATGCGGCGGGACGCCAGCACTGGCGCGTGAACTTCGGACCGCGGCGCGCGGCGACGTCGCCACCCGAGACGGTCGACGCGCACTCCAACGGGCGGCACCACGGCAAGCTCGAGAACGAGTTCGTCGGCCCGCCGCGGCCGCCGGCCGAGCCACGCGATACGCTGCGCGTGGTCGGGGAATCGGGCGAGGGCGGCGGTCAGCGTGACCGGGCGCTGAAGTGGGCCACGCGCTTCATCGGCCGCGAAGGCTGAACGCGGGCCAGCGGGCGCGCGCGGTCCGTCGCCGTGCCGGGGGTGGCGACCGCCGGTGCTAGTCGACGAGGCCGTGCTTGATCGCGTAGTGCGTCAGCTCGGCGTTGTTCGACATTCCCATTTTCTCGAGGATGCGTGCGCGATAGACACTGACGGTCTTCGGGCTCAGGGCGAGTTCCTCGGCGATGTCCGACAGCCGCTTGCCCGACGCCATCAGCTTCAGCGTCTGGAACTCGCGGTCCGACAGTTTCTCGTGCGGCGCCGCTGCGGCTTCCGGCGCGTTGAGGTTCTCGATCAGGGCCTGCGCGATCTCGGGCGTGACGTACTTGCGGCCGGCGATCACCATGGACAGCGCCTCCAGCAGCTTGTCCGGCGCGCTGCCCTTGTTCAGATAGCCGAAGGCGCCCGCGCGGAAGGCGCGCACCGCGTACTGGTCCTCCGGGTACATGCTGACCATCAGCGCCTTGAGCCGCGGGTACTCCTCGCGCAGCGACTTCAGGATCTCGATGCCGTTTTTGCC
>JALORV010000269.1 GCA_025458735.1 Burkholderiaceae bacterium
ATGCCGATGCAGGCACCGATGGCGCCCAGGCCGATGATCAGGCCGGTGGCCAGGGCAACGAATGCGACGTTCGTCATTTTTCAGGACTCCTCAGTACGAAAGTGATGGCTGAAAACGGAAAGATCAATATCAATGGCCTTCGTGCGCCTGCCCGATGTACACCAGCGTCAGCATCATGAAGATGAACGCCTGCAGCAGCACGATCAGGATATGGAACAGCAGCCACGCGGTTCCGGCCAGCGCGTGGCCGATCGCGAGGAAGAAGCCGGGGTGCACGAACCAGAACGCGAGCGCGCCCACCACGAGCAGCACCAGCGCCTGCTTGCCGCGGCCAGACACCGACAGCCACAGCAGGCCAAGCAGGTAGGCAAACAGCACGACTGCCCAGGCGAAGGCGCTGCCGGTGCCCTTGGCGGCACCCCAGGTGCCGCCCAGCAGGGCGATCAGGAAGAACAGCAGCTCGCCCGCATACATGTTGCCGAACAGCCGCATGCCGAGCGACACCGTCTTGGCGGCGTACTCGATCAGGTTGAGCAGGAAGTTGAACGGCCACAGCAGCGGATGCGAGCCGAAGGGCGCCGTGAACAGCTCGTGCGTGAAGCCGCCGAAGCCCTTGATCTTGACGCCGTAGTAGATCATCAGGATCAGCACGCCGAGCGCCATGCCGAGCGTGCCATTCAGATCGGCCGTCGGCAGCGGCCGCAGGTACTCGATGTGGAACACGTTGTGCGCGATCCACGGGAAGAGCTCGACCGGGATCAGGTCGATCGCGTTCATCAGGATGATCCACACGAACACCGTCAGCGCCAGCGGGGCGATGAAGGTGCGGTCGCCGTGCACGATCGACTTGCTCTGCTCCTCGACCAGCTCGACCAGCGATTCCACCGCCGCCTGGAAGCGGCCCGGCACGCCGGAAGTGACCTTGCGCGCCGCCAGCCACAGCACAAACAGCGTCAGCACCATCATCGCCACCGAGAACACGATGGTGTCGATGTTGAACACCGAGAAGTCGATGATCGACTTCTGCTTGCCCGTCGCCAGGTGCGTCAGGTGATGAACGATGTACTCGGGAGCGGTCGGAGCCTGGCCGGTGGCAGCCATCGGGAAGTCGTCCTTGTTCGGTCAGGGGCGGATCAGCAGCGCCAGTACGTAGCTCTTCAGCACGGCGATGATGGACACCAGCATCGCCAGCCACACCAGGTCTTTGTAGGTCGCCACGATCAGCGCCAGCAGCACGATCGTCGAGACGACCTTGACGAATTCGCCGATCAAGAACACGCCCGCATCGGTCCCTTGGGGCCGGCGGGCCGCAGCGGCCAGCTTCAGCGCGAACAAACCGTTCGGTATGAAGCAGGCGGCACCCCCCAACAGCGCGGAGATCGCCGCCGGCGCCCCTCCGATGAGCGCGCTCAGCAGCGAAACGACGGCGGTGGTGAGTATCTGCAGCAGGACAATCCGGAACATGGAAACGCTCCGAGCGCCCTGCGGCGGGATCTTGAGTCCGTTTTCGCCAAAACCGCGAGATTCTACGAGGGCAGGCAACCCGGGGTCAAATTTGTGTTGCGCCGCGCCATCGAGGCTGTGCTCTAGGGAGCTGCCGCAAAACGCTGCGAAGAGCCCCGAACCTGCGTCGAGGAGCGCCGGCGTGCGAGGCGGTCGTCGAGCAGCGGCGACACCCAAACGGGGTGCACAGCAGTCTTGTGGTGCCTCGCTAACGGCTGCGCAGCCGGGCCACGATGCCATCGAGCTGGTCGAGGCTCGCAAAGGCGATCGCGAGCTTGCCCCGCCCCTTGGCGTCGACCTTCAGCTGCACGCTCGCGCCCAGCGCATCGGCCAGTTCTTCCTCGAGGCGAACCACATCGCGGCTGCGCGCCGGCGCGCGCTTCGGCGTTGCCGGCGCCCGGCCGTGCCGCGCGACCAGTGCCTCGGCCTCGCGGACCGAGAGCCCGCGTGCGGCAACCCGGTGCGCGAGCTGGATCTGGGTCGCCGCGTCGACCGCCAGCAGCGCCCGCGCATGGCCCATGTCGAGCTCGCCGGCCATCAGCATCTCCTGTACCGGAGCGGCGAGATTGAGCAGGCGCAGCAGGTTGGAGGTGGCACTGCGCGAGCGGCCGATCGATTGGGCGGCCTGTTCGTGCGTGAAGTCGAACTCGCGGATCAGCCGCTGCACGCCCTGCGCCTCCTCGAGCGCATTGAGGTCCTCGCGCTGGATGTTTTCGATCAGCGCCATCGCCAGGGCGGCGGTGTCGGGCACCGGCCGGACCAGCACCGGCACTTCGTCGAGCCCGGCCATCTGCGCCGCACGGTAACGGCGCTCGCCGGCGATGATCTCGTACTGGCCGCCGTCGACCGGTCGCACCAGGATCGGCTGCATGATGCCCTGCGCCTTGATCGACTCGGCCAGTTCGGCCAGGGCCTGCGGATCCATCTTCGTGCGCGGCTGGTACTTGCCGGGCCGCAGCCGTGCCACCGGCAGCGTTGCCGGCGCGGAGGCCGGCGGCGGTGACTCGCCGCCCAGCAATGCGTCGAGGCCGCGCCCAAGGCCCTTGGGCCGCTTGATCATCGTGTGTCTCCCGAGTGTTCAGACCGCCGGCGCGGCGCGATACCAGTAGGCATAGCGGTCGCGGAAGCCGAATTTCGCGTACAGATGGCGCGCGGGCTCATTGGCCGCGTCGACCTGCAGGTAGGCGATGCGCGCCCCAGCCTCGGCCGCGTGCTGCAGCAGGCGCGCGACCAATGCCGTTGCCAGGCCACGGCTGCGCTCGGCGGCATCGGTGACCATGTTGAAAATGCCGGCCCGGTCACCATCGATCACCACGCTGCCGCAGGCCAGCGGACGCTGCCCGTCACGCAGCAGCAGGCAGACCGACGGCAACGGGCACTGGCTGATGCGTTCGCGCTCGGCCGCGGTGACCTGCGGCGGCGTCCCGCGCAGGGCGCCGACGGCGTCGGCAAAGTCCGCCGGCTCGAGCCGCACCGGAGTGCACGGCGGCGCGACCACCGCGACGACCGCACCGGGTTCGACCGCCATCACGCGCGATTCGTCGAGCGCGACATAGCCGCTGTCGGCCAGCGCCCGGTCGAGCCGC
>JALORV010000270.1 GCA_025458735.1 Burkholderiaceae bacterium
TCGGGCGACGGCGATGCAGCCAGTCCGACCGGCAAGACGCGCCAGTTGCAGTACAAGCTGAGCGCGGGTGAGGCGAGCTGGCAGCTCGTACTCGTCAATTCGACCGAATTCTGACCATCTCCTCGTCCTGTGCCTTGGTGCCGCACAAGGCCAAGACCTACGGCCGCGCGCGTCACAATGCGGACTACGAGGCCGGCTGGAACGCCTGCAAGTGCGACTGAATCCGCGCGGCAAGATAGTATTCGACCCAGTATGACTGCGTCCGGAGAGGCGCGGTCGGGCAGGGAGCAGGGCAGGGGTGGACATGGGTGGTGCCTACCGTTCGGGCGATGCGGGCGCGCGAGTGATCGCGTCGGCCGCGTCTCCGGCAGCCGGCGTCTCGCGGGTCGATTTCCAGTCAAACGACCAGGACGAGACACGCGAGTACATCCGGCGGAATTACGGCGATCACTCGCGGGTGGTGCGCGGCAAGGGGACGTTTCTATATCGCGTCAGCGCGGTCGCGGCCGGTCGAGTCATCGTCGGTCGTACGGAGCGATGGTTGCACCAGACGCTCCGTGCGGCCGTCCTCCACCCGACCCTGTTCCTCTCGCTGCAGCCCGGCGAGACGGTGTCGCTCGGCCGCAGGTCTCACGCGTTGCAGCCGGACCGTGCGGTATTCTGTGCTCCACACCACGAGTACACGCGTGCGGGCGACAGCGCCGAGAACCTCATCTTGCGCGTCGAATCCGGACTGCTGGAGCGCGAGATCGCAGCACGGGTGCGGCGGCGATCCCGGCGCTGGCTCGCACCATCTGGGTCCATTCCTATGACGGCCGCGCGACGCGCGGAACTGCTGGCTCTGGAGGGCCAGGCTCATGCGGCCGCGCGGACCGGGGGATCGTGGGGGCCATTTGGCGATCTCGAGGCGTACGAGCGGGCGGTCGCCGGATGGATGGCCGGCCTGATCCTCGAAGCCGCCGGGGTGCAATGCACGACAGAACTCGGTCTCGCACGGCTCGTGCGCCTGCAGCGCTGGATCGATGCACACCTTCATGACGAGATCACGCTCGATCGATTGTGTGCCGTGGCCGGTGTCGGCCCGCGCTCGCTGCAGAAGGCGCTCATCGCGGCGCGTGGCCAGACGCCGCACGAATTCGTCACCGCGCGACGACTCGCGGCGGCGCGCCGGCGACTCGAGAGCGCAGGCCCGCAGGTACGGGTCTCGACAGTTGCGCTCGACTGCGGTTTCAGACACCTCGGGCGCTTCTCGGGGATCTACCGGGCAGCCTTCGGTGAGTCGCCGGCTGAAACAGCGCGTGCAGCGGAACGCTGCGGGTGGCGTGCGGTGCCTGGCAACGCGCGGGCCTGAGGGTCAGCGTGCCGTCAGGCCCGGCTGGCTGTCGAACCACTTGCGCGCGCCGACCATGTGGAAGTCCTTCTCGCCGTCCGCGAGTTCGACGCCGACACTGAGCGCGCCCCAGTTTGCGAACAGGTCACCGGTGGCCTGCTTTTGGCGCAGGCGCAGGCGAGCCAGCACCTCGAAGCGCTCGTTGCGGGCGGCGAACGGCTCGAGCAGCAGCATGTCGCCGCGCCACCGTATTCTGCCGTCGGCCGTTGCCTCACCCTGGTCTACCAACTTGCGGACCCAGCCCGGCAACTCCTTCTTTCGAGAGTACAGTGCAAGGAGGACGCCGACATCCCGCATGCGCGCCTTCAGGCGCCCGTCCAGCGCCATGGGCTTGTCCCAGTCGAGCCTTGCCGTGTCGAGGCCGACCTCACCCCACCAGTCCGAACCCAATAGCTTGTTCCCGTCGGACACACGTACACCCCGCAGGGTCACACGGCTGCCATCCGCTTTGAAGCTGTGGGCCCTGAGGTCGGCGCGTTGCAACTGCGTGTTGATCTCGATGTTGCCGAGCAGTGCCAGGTGGTCGAGTCCGAGGTGCACGCCGGTGCCGACGATTCGGAACGTGCCACTGCCAACGCCACCCTCGCGGTCGAACTGCAGGTCGGCGCTGGCGCGGCCCTGGCCGCCGACGAACTTCAAGCGGGAGTTCGGCAGGTAGCGGTTGTAGGCACGCAGGTCGGGCACACGCGCGTCCTTGAACCGAAGGCGTGCGTGGATGCGATCGTCCAAGGTCTGCCGGTCACCGCTCGCCGTCGCATCGATGTGCAGGTCCTGTCCGTACACGTACGGCTGGTCCGGCGCTTCCGCCGGCGCGATCCGGAAGCTCTGCATCACTGCCTCGAGATGCGGTTGCAACTGCCCCTTGCCAGCGGGTTCGAAAGTGATTTTCGCCTGCGCATCCCCGGCGAAGCGGTTACCGAGTGCATTCGCGGTGGCCGCGACGTGCGGCACCTCGATGAAGCTGCCGGCATCGAGATTGCCGTCGTGGAACTTCAGGTCGGCCATTACCGTGCCGGCACCGTCGAACGAGACCAGCTTCGAGCCCGGCAGCAATTCCGCCAGCCACGCCAGGGAGTCGAAATGCCACCTCGAGACGAAGTGCCCTGACGTGCGCTGTGCCAGGGATGCCACGTCCTGCAGCGGAATGGTCCTGCCCTTGACGATGAGGTCCGTGCTGACGCTGATCGATCCGGCATGGAGCGGTGCAACGCCCCCGTTGACCCGGATCTCGGTGTCGGTCACCTGGAGGTCGATGCCAGCCTCGGCCGATTCAAACGTTCCGTCGAGATCGCCCTCCACAGGCAGCGACAGACGCAGCTGGCCTCCGTGCGCCAGCGATCCACGCTGCCAGGCGAGCTTGCCGTTGAGCCGGCCGGGGCCCTGCGTGAGCCGGATGTCGGGTTTCTGGTCAGGCCGGGTCTCGGCCCGTAACCCGGCTGTCATGGCGTCGACCTCAAGTTCGAGGTCGGTCATCTCGAGCTTGCGGATGCCTGGTGCTTTCTCGCGCCGGTGCTGGGCGATGGCCAGCGCTGCACCGATCTTTGCGTCCCAGGCGAGTCGTGATCCGTTCCGGAAGACCGTACCGTCCTCGAAGCTCGCGCTGGAGGGCAGGACCTGCATGGGACCGCCGCGCAGCGTCTTCACGAAGCCAACTTCGGCACGGCCGTCACCCTGCAGGACGAGGTCGTTGAAG
>JALORV010000271.1 GCA_025458735.1 Burkholderiaceae bacterium
CAGATGCGCGATGCGGGCATGGCGCCCGGGTTCGACGCGCAGCAGCTCGCCGCCCCAGGCGGCGCCGTCGTCGCCGAGCCCGACGCCATCGAGTGCCAGCCCGAGCACGGCATCCGTCACCCGATGCTCGGCCATGACGGCCGCGATATGTGCCGCATGGTGCTGCACGCCGATGGCCGGTACGCCGCGCTCGCGCGCCCAGCGCGCCGCAAAGCGCGTGCTGTGCAGGTCGGGATGCAGGTCGTGCGCGACCCGCTGCGGCTCGATTTGCAGCACCTCGCACAGGTGCGCGGCCGCTTCCTCGAGCGCCAGGCAGGTTGGGGCGTTGTCGAGCGATCCGATGTGCTGCGAGACGAAGGCCTCGTCATCGCGGGTGACGCAGACCGTGGCCTTGAGGAAGGCGCCGACCGCCAGCACGGACGGTCCGCCGGCCGCCAGCCGGATCGGCGCTGGCGTGTAGCCGCGCGCACGCCGCACGAAGGCAGGCGCGGCCGGCTCGGCAGGCGCGGGGCGCACGACGCTGTCGTCACAGCGGATCAGGATCGGGCGATCGTGCACCAGCAGGGCATCGGCAATGCCGGCCAGCCGCCCGACTGCCTCGTCGTTGTCGATCACCAGCGGCTCGCCGCCGGGGTTGGCGCTCGTCATGACGAGCACCAGCGGCTGCACCTGGTCGAGCCATGCGGTCCCGGGCGGCCGGCCCGCCGCCTCATGGAACAGGAGGACGTGCAGGGGTGAGGCCGGCAGCATCACGCCCAGCGTCGTCATTCCCGGCGCTACCCCTGCGAGCAGGGTGGCGGTTGCCGCGACCTGCGGCAGCAGCACGATCGGGCGCTCCGGTGCGGCCAGCAGCGCGGCGGCTCGGCTGTCCACCGATGCGATGGCGGCGGCGCTGGCCGCGTTGGCC
Organism: Burkholderiaceae bacterium; assembly: GCA_025458735.1. Next base: position 908 of record JALORV010000271.1, read on the forward strand.
ACCATCACCGCGAAGGGCTTCTCCTCGCGGGCCTTGCGCTCCCGCAGGCGCGCCACTGCAGCCGCGTTGCGTGCATCGCAGACAAGCTGGAAGCCACCGACCGCCTTGATGGCGACGATTTCGCCGGCGAGCAGTCGGGCCACCGTCGCTTCGATCGGATCCCGGCAGGCGGTCGGCTGCCCGGCAGTGCCCCACAGCGCCAGCTGCGGTCCGCACTGCGGGCAGGCGTTCGGCTGGGCATGGAAGCGGCGGTTGGCAGGATCGTCGTACTCGCGCTGGCAGGTGGCGCACTGCGTGAAGCCGGCCATGCTGGTGTTGGGCCGGTCGTAGGGCAGTGCGCGCGTGATCGTGTAGCGTGGGCCGCAGTGCGTGCAGTTGGTGAATGCATAGCGCCAGCGACGGTCGCCCGGGTCGAGCATGTCGCTCAGGCAGTCGGGGCAGGGCGCGGCGTCCGGCGCGATGCCGGTGGCGACGGGGCCGTGCTCGCTCGCTCCGATGACAAAGGCCGATTCGTCCGACTGCGGCGCGGCGGGCCGGGACTCGACGGCATCGATGCGCGCCAGGCGCGGAGCTTCCTGCCTCAGGCGCTCCACGAAACGGTCGAGCTGCGCGGCGGCGCCCTGGATCTCGATCTGCACGCCCAGGCCATCGTTGAGCACGCGGCCCGACAGCGCGAGGTCCGCAGCCAGCCGGTACACGAAGGGACGGAAGCCGACGCCCTGCACCTGTCCGCGCACGCGCAGCGAACGACGCATCACGGTCATCGGCGAGCGCTCCATGGCCGATCCTCAGTCACGCCCGATTCAGTCCCGTCCGGCCAGCCGGGCTTCCAGCTCGGCCACGCGGCGCTTCAGGGCGGTGACCTGCTGGTCGCGCGCGTGGCGGGCAGTCACTGCATGCAGGCGTACCCAGCTGACCCACTGGTCCATGCCTTCGCCCCGGGTTGCAGAGACCTGCATCACCTCGATGTCCGGGTGGACGCGCCGGGCGTACTCGATGCAGCGGGCGACGTCGAAGCTGACGTACGGCAGCAGGTCGATCTTGTTCAGCAGCAGCAGCGTGGCGGCGCGGAACATGTCCGGGTACTTCAGCGGCTTGTCCTCGCCCTCGGTCACCGACAGCACGACGACCTTGTGCGCCTCGCCGAGGTCGAACGCGGCGGGACACACCAGGTTGCCGACATTCTCGATGAACAGCACCGAGTCGTCCTCCGGCTGCAGCCGCTCGAGCGCGCGCTCGACCATGCTGGCGTCGAGGTGGCAGCCCTTGCCTGTGTTGATCTGCAGCGCACGCGCGCCGGTGGCACGGATGCGCTCGGCGTCGTTGGTCGTCTGCTGGTCGCCTTCGATCACGGTGACGGTGGTGGCCGGCTGCAGCCGCCGGATCGTCTCGGCGAGCAGCGTGGTCTTGCCGGAGCCAGGGCTGGAGACGAGGTTCAGTGCGAACACCCCGCGTTCGGCGAGAAACTCCCGGTTGAAGCGGGCATGGCGGTCGTTCAGGGCGAGGATGTCCTGCTCGACCTGCACCATCTTGGCCTGCGTCATGCCGGGGGCATGAGCGTGCGCCGGGCCCTGGCCGAAGTGCAGGTCGCTGCTGCCGTCGTGTTCGTGGACATGGCGCACCAGGCTGCCGTCCGGCATGACGTGGGTGTGCTCGTGCGCATGGGCTGGCTCAGGGTTGCTTTCGTGCTGGTGGCCGTGGTGATGCAGGTGATCATGGTCCGCGCCATGGCCATGGGCAGCCTCGTGCACGTGGTCGTGCCGGTGCGTGGTGCCATCGGCATGGGTGTGCTCGTGCGCGTGTGCTTGTGCATGGTCATGCGCATGGTCGTGCCCGGCATCGTGCGCGTGCGCATGCCGGTGCACCGTGCCATCGGCATGCGTGTGCTCATGCTCGTGAGGATCGCCCTCGATGCGGGTTTCGCCGCTGCCGCAGCCGCAGGTCGTGCACATGTCCGTCCTCCACTTGCCTTCTGGCGTCGCCTCAGGCGACTTCGACTTCCCTGACCTTCATTTCGGTGCCACCGATCACCTGCAGCTGGTAGCTGCCGCAGCGGGGGCAGGCGTCGCCGAGCCGGTCCAGCGGCACAGACTCGCCGCAGGGCATGCACCAGGCGACCCCGGGCACCGGCAGTACGTCGAGCCGCGCGCCCTCGGCGACGGTGCCGCG
>JALORV010000272.1 GCA_025458735.1 Burkholderiaceae bacterium
AGCGCCATCGGCACGTTGAACGCGAGTCGCGGACTGTTGGTCGGGCCGGCCATGCGGCTAGTCACTGGATTGGCCATGCAGTTGCGCGTAGATCTTCTGCGCCAGCTTACGCGAAACCCCTTCGACCGTCGCAATGTCGTCGATCGATGCGGCGGCCAGGCCGCGCAGGCCGCCGAAGCGGGCGAGCAGGCGCTGCCGCTTCTTGGGCCCGATGCCTTCCATGGTGTCGAGCTGCGAGCCCTGGCGGGCACGGGCGCGGCGGGCGCGCATGCCGGTGATGGCAAAGCGGTGCGCCTCGTCGCGGATCTGCGCCACCAGCATCAGTGCCTGCGACTCGCGTCCGAGCACGAGGGCGGGCCGGTCGTCGGGATAGACCAGTTCCTCCAGCCCGACCTTGCGCTCCTCGCCCTTGGCCACCCCGACCAGCACGCCGGTGTCCAGCCCGAGTTCCTCGAACACCTGGCGTGCCACCATCACCTGGCCCTTGCCGCCGTCGATCAGCACCAGCTGCGGCAGCGGCGCCTCGCCACGGGCAACCGCGGCAAAGCGCCGCGACAGCACCTGCCGCATCGCGGCGTAGTCGTCGCCGGGTTCGATGCCGTCGATGTTGTAGCGCCGGTACTCTGCCGGCCGCATCTGGTGCCCGGCATAGACGACGCAGGAGGCCTGCGTCGCTTCGCCCGCCGTGTGGCTGACATCGAAGCACTCGATGCGCAGCTTGTCGGCGTCCTCCTCGCCGATGTCGAGCGCCAGCGCCTCGATCAGCGCGCGCGTGCGCGCGATCTGCGAGCCTTCCTCGGCCAGCCGGCGGGCCAGCGCCAGCCGCGCATTGGACTCGGCCATCTCCAGCCAGCGGCGCCGGCTCTCCTGCGGGTGCCGCACCACCTGCACGCGCCGCCCGCCCGCCTCGGTCAGCAAGGCGGCGACCTCCGCGGCATCGATGTCGGCGTTGACCACGATCAGCGGCGGCGGCGGCTGCAGGGCATAGTGCTGCGAGATGAACGCCTCGAGCACCTCGTCGGCCTCGGCAGCCTCGGCGCTGCGCGCCGGAAAGCTGGCCTTGTCGCCCAGATGCCGGCCGCCGCGCACCATGGCGAGGTTGACGCAGGCCAGCCCGCCGTCCTGCACGACCGCAAGCACGTCGGCATCGGCATCCGATCCGGTGGTATCGACCGCCTGCTGGTGCAGCACGCGCGACAGCGCGCCGAGCTGGTCGCGCACCGCGGCTGCCTCCTCGAACCGGAGTTCACCCGCGAGATCCTGCATGCGGGCTTCCATCTCGCGCATCACGTCGGCACTGTCGCCTTCGAGGAAGCGCACGGCGCGATCGACGTCGTGCGCGTAGCTCGCGGCATCGATCAGTCCGACGCACGGCGCGCTGCAGCGATGGATCTGGTGCAGCAGGCAGGGCCGCGAGCGGTTCGCGTACACGGTGTCTTCGCAGGTGCGCAGGCGAAAGACCTTCTGCAGCAGCTGGATGCTGTCCTTGACCGCCCAGGCGTTCGGGTACGGGCCGAAGACGCGGGCGCGCCGGTCGACCGCGCCGCGGTAGTAGGCCACGCGCGGGAAGGCATGCTCGGTGAACTTCAGGTACGGGTAGGACTTGTCGTCGCGGAACACCACGTTGTAGCGCGGCGCCAGCGACTTGATCAGGTTGTTCTCGAGCAGCAGCGCCTCGGCCTCGGAGCGCGTGACCGTCGTCTCGATGCGCATGACCCGCTCGAGCATGTGGGCGATGCGCGGCCCGACGCCCTTGTTGAAATAGGAGGAGACGCGCTTCTTCAGGTCGCGCGCCTTGCCGACATAAAGGGCGGCACCGGCGGCATCGAACATCCGGTAGACGCCGGGCAGGTGCGGCAATCCATCGGTGGCGGCACGGGCGTCGAAGGGGGCGGGAGCGTCGGACATGATCTGATTCGCTGCGCGGAATATAATCGCGGGCTTTGCCGGGCCGGTTCGCCCGACCATGAGCACCGGCCCATGAACATCGAGGCAGGCCCCCGCAGCCGTCGGGACCTGCCGCAGCGCCCGCGGCCCGTGTTGCCGCACCACGCCACAACGAAGAGTCCCGACCATGGCCAAGATCCTCGCCACTGAAATCCGTGCCGGCAACCTGCTCGAGTTCGACAAGCGGGTCTGGCGCGTGCTGAAGAGCTACCACGTGCACGTGGGCGGCCGCGGCGGCGCCTACATGCAGATCGAGATCAAGGACATCGAGAGCGGCCAGAAGCGCAACGAGCGGCTGTCGACCGACGAGAAGATCGAGCGTCCGTTCATCGACCGCCGCACCATGACCTACTCGTACCACGACGGCGCCAACTGGGTCTTCATGGACAACGAGACCTACGAGCAGCTGACGCTCGGCGACGACTTCCTCGAGGGCCAGACGGGCTACCTGCTGCCCAACATGGAAGTCGAGATCAACTTCCACAACGGCCGCGCCATCGGCATCCAGCTGCCGACCACGGTGGTGCTGGAAGTGGTGGACACCGAGCCCGGCATCAAGAACGCCACGGCGACGACGTCGTTCAAGCCGGCCCGCGTGGAGACCGGTCCCGGATCTGGTCGCGCAGGCGCTGCCGCTCTTCCGGCGTGAGTCGCGGGCGCTCGGCCGGGCCGCCCTGCCGCCCTTCCCGCTGCTGCAGGAAGCGCTGGCGCATCGCCTCGCGTTCCTCGGGGCTCATCTTTTCCCACAGCTGGCGCCGCTCGTCCGGCGGCACGCGCCGCATCATCAGTTCGCGCTGCTCCGGGGTCAGCTGCTGCCACATGTCGCGCCGCTGTTCGGGCGGCAGTCCCTGCCACGCGCGGGCGCGCTCCTCCGGCGTGCGGGCATTGCGGAAGGCCTCGCGCTGCTCCGGCGTCATCCGCTGCCACATCTCGCGACGCTGTTCCGGACTCAGCAGCGCGCGACCCTCACCTGCGAGGCCCGGCGGCGGCGCGGCGCCGGCGGGCAGCGCAAACAGCAGCAGGATGCAGGTCAGCAGTCGCATGAGGTTCTGGAGCTCGGAGATCGGGCCTGCCCTCCGACCGCCAGGCGAACCGGCGACGGAGACTGTCATCGTAGGCCGACCGCCGGCGGACAGCCTCTATTTTCGCGGCTGGCCGAAGCGCGCCGCGGTAAAGTCTGTAACCGATTGTGACGTGGGCTCGCGACGGCGCTCGAGCGGCCCTACGATGCCCGGCGCTTCCGGCTGGCCCATTCCCATGAACCGCACCGCTGCCCACAAGGTCCTGGTCGTCGACGACGACCAGCGTCTGCGCGACCTGCTGCGCCGCTACCTTGGCGACAACGGCTTCAACGTGTTCGTCGCCGAAAGCGCGCAGGCGATGAACCGGATCTGGCTGCGCGAGCGCTTCGATGTGCTGGTGCTCGACCTGATGATGCCGGGCGAAGACGGCCTGTCGGTCCTGCGACGGCTGCGCGGCGGCAACGACCGCACGCCGATCGTGATGCTGACCGCCAAGGGCGAGGATGTCGATCGCATCATCGGCCTCGAGATGGGCGCCGACGACTACCTGCCCAAGCCGTTCAACCCGCGCGAACTGCTGGCACGCATCAATGCCGTGCTGCGACGGCGCGCCGCCGAGGAGATCCCGGCTGCGCCGGCCGGTGACGCCGAGCCGGTGGCCTTCGGCGAATTCGTACTTGACCTCTCCACCCGTTCGCTGACCCGCGCTGGCGAGCCGGTCACCCTGACGTCGGGCGAGTTCGCGGTACTGAAGGCCTTCGCACGTCATCCGCGCGTGCCGCTGTCGCGCGAGAAGCTGATGGAGATGGCCCGCGGCCGCGAGTACGAAGCCTTCGACCGCTCGCTCGATGTCCAGATCTCGCGCCTGCGCAAGCTGATCGAGCCGGACCCGGCGAAGCCGCGCTACATCCAGACCGTCTGGGGCCTCGGCTACGTCTTCATTCCCGAGGGGCAGTCTTGACCCGGACGCCGCGGCGGGGCCGCGCATGACGCTGCGTTCGCCGCCGCTGTTCTGGCGCACGCTGCTGCTGGTCCTGCTGCTGATCGTCGCGAGCCTCGCGGCCTGGCTGCAGAGTTTTCGCGTGTTCGAACGCGCCCCGCGCGCCGAGACGATCGCGCAGCAGGTGGCCTCCATTGCGCAGCTCACGCGCGCGGCGCTGCTGTATGCCGACCCCTACGTGCGGCGCGACCTGCTGGCCGAACTCGCCCGCAACGAGGGCATCCGCATCGCCCCGCTGGAGCCCGGCGATCAGGTGGTGCCGGTGCCGGACCGGCCGGTGCTGCGCCTGGCCGAGCAGTCGATCGTCGCCCGCCTGGGTCCGGGCACGCGGGTGGCAACCGCCGTCAACGGCCAGCCGGGCCTGTGGGTCAGCCTGACCATCGAGGACGACCAGTACTGGCTGTACATCGACCGCGACCCGGTGGCGCGCAACATCGGCACGCAGTGGATCGGCTGGGCGGCAGTGGCGGTCCTGCTGTCCGTGCTCGGCGCCATCCTGATCACGCGCGTGATCAACCGCCCGCTGGCGCAGCTGTCGGCCGCTGCCCGTGAACTCGGGCTCGGGCGCACTCCCGCTCCGCTTCCCGCCAGCGGACCGATCGAGATCCGCACCGTCAACGAGAGTTTCAACCGCATGGTCGGCGACCTCGGCAAGCTCGAAGAGGACCGCGCCGTGCTGCTGGCCGGCATCTCGCACGACCTGCGCACACCGCTGACGCGGCTGCGGCTCGAACTCGAGATGGCGGAACTGCCCCCGGCCACGCGGCAGGCGATGGTCGGCGACCTCGAGCAGATGGACGCGATCGTGCGGCAGTTCCTCGACTTCGCGCGCCGCGCCCCGCAGCAGCCGGCCGAGCGCATCGAGCTGTCGGCGCTGCTGGAGTCGGCGGTCGCGCGTGCGCGCGTCGGCGCCGATCCGCAGGTCACACTGAACCTGATGCTGGCGCGCGATGTCTGGATCAGCGGACACCGCACCGAGCTGGACCGCGCGATCGACAACCTGCTGACCAATGCCCTGCGCTACGGCCGCGATCCGGCCACGCAGCGTCTCGAACTCACGGTGTCGCTGTCGACCGATGGCCAGGACGCGCTGGTGGCGGTCGCCGACCACGGCCCGGGCGTGCCGGCCGACCAGATCGACCGGCTGCTGCGTCCGTTCGAGCGCGGCGACAGCGCGCGCAGCGACGGCGGAGCGGCCGGGCTCGGCCTGCCGATCGTGCAGCGGATCGCGCGCCTGCATGGCGGCGGCCTGCGCCTGCTGGCCAATGCCCCGCACGGGCTGCGCGCCGAGCTGACGTTGCCACTGGAGATCGTGTGAGCAGCCGCCATGCGCTCCCTGCCATCGGGGCGCCGCCGCTGCTGTCCCGGCGCCGCACGCTGCTTGCCGGCCTGTGGGCGGCGCTCGGAGGGATCGGCCTGAACGGCGCACGCGCCGAGGCCGCCGGGCCGGTCGCGGTCGAAGGCGGCGTGCCGCGGCAGTTGCCGCCGGCGGTCATTGCCGACCTGAAGATCGAACTCGACGACGCCACGGCCGACGGCCCGATCGACGTGGCCGTGCTGAGCCTGGGCTCGATCGACGTGCC
>JALORV010000273.1 GCA_025458735.1 Burkholderiaceae bacterium
CGCACCATTGCCGACCTCGCCGATGCCGAGGCCCTGGCGCCGCACCACGTCGCCGAGGCGATCCAGTACCGCCGCGCCCTGCGCGACAGCGGCTGAGGCAGGTCGAACCGCGGCCGACCTTCGACTGATCTGCGCCCGACTACGGCCGGCCGAGGAACAGGTACACGGCGCTGTTGTCGCGTCCGGAGTAGCCGTAGCCGACATACAGCGGGCCGAGCGGCGAATCGACGCCGAAGTAAAGCGAGCCCGCGAATATGTTGGTGGTGACTCCCGGCGGCTGCGATGGCGAAAGCGTCGTGATCGGAGTCACACGCGCACCCTCGATCGAACCGCCGACGTACGCTCCCTCGAAGAAGGTGAAGTCGGCGAGCTTGGTGCGGTAGGTCAGGCGGCCGAAGGTGTAGTCGCGCGGACAGCCTGAGGAAGCCGCCGAGATCGAACACGTCGTAGATCGGCAGTTCGCTGCTGCCGATCTTGCCGCCGCCCGACACCGCGGCCTCGATCGTGTGCCGGCCGAACGTGACTGCACCGTTGGCGCCGACATCCCACTTGTTGTACGTGTCCTCGGCACCCAGCGTCGAGGTGGAGGAGTAAACCTGCGCAGTGGCCACGTAGCCGGAGTGCGGGAAGTTCAGGTTGTCGAGCCGGTCGAAACGGGCGGATGCCTGCACCGCACCCGTGCCGAGACGGATCTGGCTCGGGAACAGGGAGATGCCGCTTTGCAGCTCGAAGTTCTTGCCGCCCGTGAGCGCCCCGATGCGCACTTCGCCGTACTCGATGATGTTGGCGCCGAAGTCGAGCTGCGCGACCCAGGACTTGTCCTGATACTGCGCCACGCGCACGCCGTCCGAGTACAGGTACCACGGGGTAATCGAGTAGCGCAGCTGGGGGGAGACGAAGAAGTACTGGCGCGGCCCGATCGGCTGGTAGAACTCGGTCGCCGCAAGGACGTCCGAACCCAGCACCAGGTCGTTGCGCCACTCCGCGCCCCACGCGTTCATCCACTTGCGCCGGTGCGAGGCGTAGACATTGAAGCTCGCCTGCCGGCCCAGGTCGGCATCGAGCTCGAGGCCGAAGCGAATGAAGTCACGCTCCGGCTTTTCCTTGACCAGGATGACCAGCGTGTGCTGGCCCTCGACCTCCTCGACCGTGTAGTTGACGTTGTCGAAGTCGCCGCGGCCGTAGACGCGCCGCATGTCGAGGTCAATGGTGTCGCGGTCGAGCGGCTGTCCCACCTCGCTGCGCAGTGCCTGTAGCACCACTTCCGGGGACACCCGCTGGGTGCCCTCCACCCGGATCGCCTGGATCACCGCCGGCGCGGTTTCGCTCGGCGCCGCCTGCCGGCCGCGCAATGCCGCGTACTGCTCGGGTGGCAGCGACAGCGCGCGCAGCCGGTCCGCCACCTGCCACGCGGCGGCCTCGCCGATCGGCACCGTCTTGATCAGGTTGTCGAAGTCGCCCGACGAGAAATTGCCCAGCTCGGGCACCACCAGGATGTCCTGCGACCGCAGCTCCTTCAGCGAGCGATTGACGTTCTGCTCGGTCAGGATGTTGATCATCTGGAAGGTGACGCTCAGCACCGAGGTGATTTCGTCCGGCTTGAGCAACGGCGTGCCGAGATTGACCGCGATGATGATCTCCGCGCCCATCTGGCGCGCGACGTCGATCGGCAGGTTGCGCACCAGCCCGCCGTCGACCAGCTGGCGCTTGCCGATGGTGACCGGCGCCACCGCGCCCGGCACCGACATCGAGGCGCGGATCGCCTGCACCACGCTGCCTTCCTTCAGCACCACCATCTCGCCGGTGCCGATGTCGGTGGCAATGGCGCGAAACGGGATCGGCAGTTCGTCGAAGCTGCGCACGTTGGCGATCTGCACCAGCTTGCGCAGTTCGCCCTCGAGCGCCACCCCGGTGACGATGCCCTTGGGCAGCGCAACGCCATCCTTCGTGATGCCGAGTTCGGGGATCAGGAACGGCGACAGGTCGTCCGACTTCTGCCGGATCGTCTGGTCGGCGCGCGGCGGCTTGTCGGTGAACAGCCCGCGCGTGCTGATCTGGACGATCGCCGCTTCCATCTCGGCCACCGTCATGCCGGTCGCATAGGCCGCGCCGACGATCGATCCCATGCTGGTGCCGGCGATGACGTCCACCGGTACGCGCAGTTCCTCGAGCACCTTGAGTACACCGATGTGCGCGGCGCCGCGCGCCCCGCCGCCCGACAGCACCAGGCCGATCTTCGGTCGCGGCCGCACGGGAGCGGCCGCTGCCGTCTGCGCAGCCGGCGGGGACGGTGTCGCGGTCGGAGCGGAGGCCGGCACACCGCCACCCGTCTGCGCCGCGACCGGGGTCGACGCCAGCGCAGCCAGGGCGAACATCAGGAACGCCGGCGCCAGCAGGCGGGCGTGCAGACTCAGTGTCATGGCGGGCTCTCGGGTGAGGGGCGGCACGCCGACGGGAGCGCCGCACAAGGCGCGCGAAGTCTAAGCGAGACGGCCGGCGGCGCAATGACCGTGGCGGCAGCGGCCGCCGTGCTGGCGCGCTGTAGGAAGTAGTGCGGCGACTTGTCCGCGTCAGCGATTGACCGGCATCGTGAACTCCGGCCCCTTGCTGGCCGCCGGGTCCGGCCAGCGCTGCATCACGCTCTTGTAGCGCGTGTAGAAGCGCACCGCTTCCTCGCCATAGGCGTGATGGTCGCCGAACAGCGAGCGCTTCCAGCCGCCGAAGGAATGGAACGACATCGGCACCGGAATCGGCACGTTGATGCCCACCATGCCGGCCGCCACGCGCCGCGAGAACTCGCGGGCAGTGCCGCCATCGGTCGTGAAGCAGGCCACGCCATTGCCGTACTCGTGCGCGTTGACGAGTTCGAGCGCGGCTGCCAGGTCGGGCACGCGCAGCATCGTCAGCACCGGGCCGAAGATTTCCTCGCGGTAGATCGCCATGTCGGGCCGCGCGTGGTCGAACAGCGTCGCGCCGAGGAAGAAGCCGCCTTCGCGCCCGCCAACCACATGACGCCGGCCGTCGCAGACGAGGCTCGCGCCCTCGCCGATGCCCGCCTCGATGTAGGCCAGGATCTTCTGCCGGTGCGCCGCCGTCACGACCGGCCCCATGTCGGCATCCGGCTGCAGGCCATCGCCGATGCGCAGCTTCGCAATGCGCGGCTTCAGCTTGGCGATCAGCTCGTCGCCGATGTGCCCGACCGCCACGCCGACCGAGATCGCCATGCAGCGCTCGCCGGCCGAGCCGTAGGCCGCACCGACCAGCGCATCGGCCGCCGCATCGAGATCGGCGTCGGGCATCACGACCATGTGGTTCTTGGCACCACCCAGCGCCTGCACGCGC
>JALORV010000274.1 GCA_025458735.1 Burkholderiaceae bacterium
ATGCTGGCGTGCGGCGCTGTCCTGGTGGAGCGCTTTCAGAAGCCGGCCGTCTACGGCGGAGTCGACGGCTTGCGATACCGTTTGTTTCTCTAGCCGGCCGCAACCGGACTTCGCCGCCGATGTGGTGTTCGTGCCCACAGCAGACATGCCAATCGAAGCAGGCCATCGACCCCAGGTCGGATTTCGTGGTTGGTTATACCTGCAGTTATCTTCAGTGGTCGGGGGGGCGACTGGCTCTAGACAACGGGCTCCAGCGGGGCGCAAGACTTGGTAAATCGGACCTCGTGCTCCGGTTATCCGGCAAATCACCCAGATAAATCGAGTTAGGCCCGTACAGCACATAAGTGCGCCAGAAGCTTTTTCTTCCAAACTTCATAGCCGTTTGCGTACCTGTGTGCTTTGTCGTCAAATGCACATCCAAGCGCATAAAGAACGTCGTCTATCAGCGTCTCATCTCGGTAGTCCAAGCACCCGTGTTGCGTCTCGTACGTGTCCATGTAGTTGCGCAGGTAGAGAATTGCTGCCCGCATGCGCTTTTGCTTCGCGGTAAGCCTCTTGCCGGGTTTTGGCGCGGCGGGCCTAACCCGGCAGTCAACCGGACTTGCGCCGGCAGCAGTGTTGTTCATCGGTAGTCCTCGCGGCGCAAGCCGGTTACTTCTACGTTAACGTCTGCTACCGGCGTGAAATTCCTGGCCGCTTTCGAAGAGTTCTGAAGACCGCGCAGGGTCGGCGAACAGCCGGCGCGAAGGCCGACCGGTGAGGTTTGCGGATCCGCAGGTTCCTCGGGAACTGCGCCCAGACAGTTCTTGTTGCCATTGCGGGTGCTCCTGCGCGGCTGCAGGCAACACCACCTACAACTGCGTCACGAACCCAGCATGCGCCCGGCGCCCCACCGGCACCAGAGCCATCGCCTCAGCCGCCCCTGCGGGCAACGATCTCGACCGGGACGACGCGCCCGTCGCCGAGTGCGCGGGCGATGTTGCTCATGGCTGCAGCGGCCTGCTCGCGATGGATCAGCAGTGCACGATCTCGAAGCCGGCGGCGGCCAGTCCGGCAATCGTCTGCTCGAGGGCGACCAGGAAGCTGGCGCCGGCGTCGGCGGCCCATGGCGTCGGGTACTCGAGCGGCCTGCCGTCGCCGGCGGCGAGTTCGGAGAGGATCAGTTCGGCGCCGGGCCGCAGCACGCGGTGGATCTCGCGGTAAAACGCCGCCTTGTCGTCGATGTTCATCGAGACGTTCATCGAGCAGGCGCCATCGAAAGCCTTGTCGGCGAAGGGCATCGCGAGTGCATTGCCGACCTGGAAGTCGGCGCGCGCGTGCAGGCCGAGCCGGCGCGTCAGCTCGCGTGCAACCTCGCAGAACTCCGGCGTCAGGTCGATGCCGGTGAAGCGGCAGCCGAAGCGCTGCGCGAGGTAACGCGCCGGCCCGCCGATGCCGCTGCCGATGTCGAGCCAGTGGCTGCCCGGCGCGGCCCGCATCAGCGCGGCGACGTCCTCGGTGGCCTCGAGGCCGCGGCCGTGGAACTGGTCGTAGGGCGCGAGCGCTTCCAGCGTCGGCAACATCGGATCGGCACCGTCGTCGCGCAGCGCGGCATCGAGCCGCGCCAGCAGCCCGCCCCGCGCGTAATGCCCGGTCACCGCAGCGGCCGAAGGTGGCGCCATCGGCAGCCTACCGCTCCGGGACGATCTCGAGTGCGACCAGGAAGCGCGCGACCATGTTGTAGGTGGCGGTGGTCGCCACCAGTTCGACGATCTCGGTCGGCGAGAGCTGCCGCTTGAGTTCGTCGAACACCGCCTCGGGGATCGCGACATCGCGCGTGCTGGCGATCGCAAAGCGGATCACCACGCGCTGCAACTCGTCGTACAGCGGGCTGGTGGCGGCGGCATCGGGATCGTCGAGCGCGGCGAGCTGCGCATCGCTCGCTCCGGCGGCGCGCAGCTCCGGCGCGTGGTGGTGATACTCATAGTGGGCGCCGGTCAGCCGCGCCACCACGCAGATCGCCAGCTCCCGCAGCAGTGGCGAGAGGCTCAGCTCCTGCCGGATCGCGCGCAGGTAGCCGTTCCAGCCACGTGCCAGCGGCTCCGACCACAACAGCATGCGGTCCAGGTTGAGCAGCATGCCGCCGCGCCGCGCCTCGATGGCGGCCACCAGTTCGCGGCTGCGTGGTGCCAGCCCTTCGGTCCAGGCGGGCACGCGCATCAGCGGGCCCCGAACAACCGCCGCACGAAGGCCCACAGCATCGCGAAGAAGCCCGGCGCGGCCGGCACTTGCGCGGCTGGCGCGCCGACCGCCGGCGGGTACTTCGCGGCCAGGTCCGCCGCAAAGGTCGCAAAGAAGCGGTCCGCAAGCGTCGCCGCCGCGGCGTCGACCAGCCGCGAGCCGACCTGCGCGATCTTGCCGCCGATCGAAGCGTTGACTGCATACGTCATGCGCGTCGAATTCGCATCGATCGCATCGAGCCGCACGCGCGCTTCGCCGCGCGAGAAGCCGGCCGCCCCGCCCTGCATGTCGAAGCGGATCGTGTACGACTCCGGCGCGTTGACATCGGCAAGTTCCAGCTTGCCCTTGAAGCGCGCCTTGACCGGACCGATGGCAGCATTGACCGCCACGTCGTAGCCGTTGTCGCCGCTTGGCACCAGGGTCTCGCAACCCGGCACGGCCGCCTTCAGCGCTTCGGTGTCGTTGAGCGCCTGCCAGGCCAGTTCGCGCCCGACGGGCAGCGTCCGTTCGCCCTTCAGTTCCATCGTCTCTCCCGCGCCGGCGGGCGGCGCCGATCGGCGCCCCGCAGCACCGCCGCCAGTTCGTCCAGTGAAGCCAGATTGTGCACGGGCAGGAAGGCATCGGCGTGTGGCAGCAGCGCGCGCACACCGCCCGCGCGGGGCTCGAAGCCTTCGTAGCGCAGCAGCGGGTTCAGCCAGATCAGCCGGCGGCAGGACCTTGCGAGCCGTTCGGCCTCACGCGCCAGCAACTCCGTGTCGCCATGTTCGAGCCCGTCGGTCACCAGCAGCAAGGTGGGGCCGCCGGCCAGTGACCGGCGCGCCCAGTGCAGGTTGAACTCGCGCAGCGCCTGCGCGATGCGCGTGCCGCCCGACCAGTCCTCGACCGCCTGCACCACCGCCTGCACCGCAACGTCCGGATCGCGCGCCGCCAGGTTGCGCGTGATGTGCGTCAGGCGCGTGCCAAACAGGAAGGCATGGACACGATGATCGGCGGCGTCACGCCCCCCGACCAGCGCGTGCAGGAAGTGCAGGAACATGCGCGAATAGCGGCTCATCGAGCCCGAGATGTCGACTAGCGCCACCAGCGGCTCCGGCCGCAGGCGACGGCGACGGTAGCGGACGGCCGCCAGCTCGCCGCCCTGGCGTGCCGCCGCGCGCAACAGGGCCCGCAGGTCGACGCGATGACCGCGCGCGGCGGCCAGCTCGCGCCGCGTCGGTCGCAGCGGGAACAGCACGTCGAGGTCGGCGAGCAGGCGTTTGGCGGCGGCCCACTCGGTCGCCGACATGGTGTCGAAGTCGGCCTTGCGCAGCTGCTCGCGATCGGTCCACGACAGCGCAGCGTCGATCTCGATGCGCTCGAGGTCGGTTGCAGCGGCCGGCCTGGACGCATTGCTCTTGAACATGGCATCGCCCAGGCGCCGGTTCTCCGGCGGCGGTGGCGCGTTGGCCTTCTGCTTCATCTGCGGCATCAGCAGCTGCATGATCTTGCCGAGCAGGTCGGGGTCCTTCCAGAAGATGTGGAAGGCCTGGTCGAACAGGGTCCGATGCTCGCCGCGGCTCAGGAAACAGGCGGCCAGCACCGCGTAGAAGTCGGACCGCGATGCGATGCCGCCGACGCGCAGCGCTTCGTAGGCAAGCAGGATGCGGTCGGTGCCGATCGGCAGGCCGGCGTCGCGCAG
>JALORV010000275.1 GCA_025458735.1 Burkholderiaceae bacterium
GTACAGGCCGGCGTTCGGGCCGACCTTGTCCTTCTCGCCGCTGGCCAACTCGCGCGAGGCCACGCCGTACCACGCCGAGGGCTGGTGCACACGCACCCAAGGGTAGGCGTGGTTCCAGTGACCACCGGGACGGTGCAGGCGGTCCACCATCAGCACCGTGGCGTCGGGCTGTTCGTCCAGCAATGTGTCGACGAAGGCCATCGCCGTGGCGCCCGTGCCGATAACGAGGTAGTCGGTTTCGAGCTGCGTGCTGTTCATGGTTTGATCGGCGCCTGGCGCGCTGGGCGGTGAAGCGGACATGTTTCCACGCCTGGCGAGGCCCGGCTATCCGGGTGAACGACATCCACAGGGCGCCCTGCGCAGAGCGATGCGCGAGACGCCCGCGCGAGCAACCGTGTTGGGGCAGCCCGTCTTCGCAGTTGGTAGTCCGGTACGAGTCGGGTGGTGAGGTCAGCGCCTGGAAGACCAGCCGTTCAACTCTAGGCCGATCGGCTGGCCGCTTCCGGCGTCGACCTTGAAATGGTAGTCCCGGCCAGTTGCGGACACACGATGAATCGATGGGCAGGCGAAGTTCCGTGGTGGCAAAGGGCTGTCCGGGTGCAGCGCGGCGTGCGGATGAAGCGGCCTCCGCTTCGCTCCGGCTGCCCTGCGGTGCTCGGGTCCATGGCCCGGCGCATAACTCGCTTCGCTCACTGCGTTCGGCGCGCTGATATCGACGCACAGCGAACGGGCGCGAACGACGGCAGCGGGTCGGCAGTGACCTGTCAAGCCGAGGAGGAGCAGTCGTTCGATCGGGTCCAGACGAAGGTTTGCGCCGTTCGAAGAGCAAAGGCCTCAGCAATGGCATGAACGGCGTACGTTTGCACTGCCCCATGGTGCAGCCCGATACCGTGTGGAGAGTGCGTTGAGGCACGAGCCAATTGGGAGGTCAGGGCCTCTCCCGCCGAGCGCGCTGGGACAGGCCCCTGCGGCGTCATGCATGGGCGGCCTGACCGGAAGTCCATCCATCGTTGCGATCGTCGCCGACTACTTCTGGCGAGGGGCCAGAGAAGGTCGCGACCCGCTCGTCACCATCACCGCCAGATGCCCGGTTTCGGCATCGATGCGTCGGACCGCGCCAATCGGCAGCGATGTCGGGTGACAACGCGTCTCGCCCGGATCCACCACACCCAGGTCATCCGGCCAGGTTGTCCAGCCAGGTGGTGACGCCGATAGACTGTGGGCACGAATCGCCCATGGACCGGCCCAGCGATGACCCCCCAGGATCTTCTGCAGCACGGCGACACCGGCCACCCCTGGCTTGCCTGTGCCAGCCTCGCATCGAGCCCGAGGCGGTCTTCGGCTTCCGGGCCACACCGCGCACCAGGGCCAGCCTGGACGATCTGTTCGGCGTACTGGACGGGGTGGCCCCCGGGTTCGAGGTCATGCAGTCGCACCTTCCCGGCTGGAAGTTCGTTGCGCCGCAGACCGTGGCCGACGGTGGTCTCCACGCGCCGACGTCCTGGACAGCCCACTGCAGGCGCTGCTGCACTTCCTCGTCGAACTGCGCTCGTGCCCTGGCGCGACCGACGTCGTGGCAGGCGACATCGTCACCACCGGCACATGGACGGTCGCCCGGCCGGTGCGCCCCGGCGCGACGTGGACGGCCTGCCTCGATTCCGCCTTGCCGCCCCTTGAGGTCGCCCTCGCGTGACAGTGGTCGCCGCCCGATCGTCCGCGTTATCGACCCGTGCCTGAAGAGAGTCCGCGCCATGTCGGAGAACTGGTACGAGCGCAACGTCCTGCCCTACCTCATCGACCTGGCGTGCAGCACCCGGCCGACCCGCAGGCAGCGACTCAAGGTCATCCCGCTGGCCCAGGGCCGGGTGCTCGAGGTCGGCATCGGCACCGGCCTGAACCTGCCCTTCTACGACAGGGCGCGCGTGCGATCGATCGTGGGCGTGGACCCGGCCCTGCGCATGCACCGGCTCGCGTTGCGGCGCATCCGGGAATCCGGGCTGTCGGTGGAACTGATCGGCCTGTCGGCCGAGACGCTCGTAGCCGAGGACGCCAGCTTCGACACCGTGGTCAGCACCTACACGCTGTGCACGATCCCCGACCCATTGAGCGCATTGCGGGAAATGCGTCGCGTGCTGGTACCCGGCGGCAAGCTGCTGTTTTCCGAGCACGGCCGGGCGCCGGACCCGGATGTTCGTGTCTGGCAAAGGCGGCTGCAGCCCTGGTGGGGTCGCGTCTCTGGCGGTTGCATGCTGGACCGCGACATCCCGGCGTTGCTGGCGGAGGCTGGATTCAAAGCCGAAGTGCAGCAACGCTACATCCCCGGGCCCAGGTTCGTCTCGTACCACTACTGGGGCGAGGCCGTCGCTGCCTGATCCCGCGGCCTGAACCTGCCCCACCCGCACGCATTCAGCTACGCTGTCGTTCATGCTCGGTGGGTGTGGCCATGGCTAGAACCGTGTTGCGGCTCGAGATCCGCGGGCAGGTCCAGGGTGTTGGCTACCGGTGGGCCATGGTGGAGCAGGCCCGTCGGTTGGGCCTGTGCGGCTGGGTCCGAAACCGCAGCGATGGATCGGTCGAGGCCATGCTGGCCGGCGCGCCGGATGCCGTCGACCAGATGGTCGCGTGGGCACGGCAGGGCCCGAGGTCGGCCGTGGTGAGTGCGGTCGACGTCTTCGCCGGCGAGGGAAGCTTCGACGCCTTCGAACAGCGGCCTTCGGTGTAGACGGATGTCCGGTCACACCGGCCACGCCGACGGCACCTGCGCTGGCGCTCCGATGGGCGCCATCGGTGCACGGGTTGCAGCGCTTGCGCCGCGAGTTGCCCTTTCCATGCCATCGCCATGCGAACGCAGGCGGCGGTGGGATGATCGGCCATGGCGTTGACACCCGACGAGCTGGACCGAATCGCCGCGCGTACGCTCGCGCACTACGACGAGCAGGCCCTGTCGTATTGGAACGGCACGCGCGATCACGACGTCAGCCAGAACGTCGACGCGCTGCTGCGGCACATCGAGGCACGGCCGCCTTTCGAGTTGCTGGATTTCGGATGCGGCCCCGGGCGCGACCTCAAGACGTTCAAGGCGCTCGGGCACCACGTCACCGGCCTTGAGGGGTCACCGAATCTGGCCGCGTTGGCGCGAACGAACAGCGGATGCATGGTCCTGGAGCAGAGTTTCCTGGCCCTGGACCTGCCGCGGGGACGCTACGACGGCGTCTTCGCCAATGCGGTGCTGTTCCACGTGCCCAGCCAGGTGTTGCCACGGGTACTCGGTGAACTTCACGAGACCCTGAAGCCTGGCGGCGTGCTCTTCTGCTCGAACCCGCGAGGTCAAGGGCAGGAGGGCTGGAGCGGTGACCGGTACGGTGCGTTTCACGACTGGGAGGCCTGGCTCGGGCATGTGACGGCGGCGGGATTCAGCCAACTGGCCCACTTCTATCGTCCGACGGGCTTGCCGCTCGAACAGCAGCCCTGGCTTGCGAGCGTGTGGCGCAAGCCTGTGCCCTGACGACTGCGCGTTCCGGTGCCGCGACCTTCGCGGTTCGTCGTCGCGCCGCGAGCTTGGCCGTCGTGCGGAAAGGGTCCGACGGCCAGAACCTGATCGTCGTCGAAGCTGACCCGCACCGTCTTCGAGCCGCTCTTCACTCGTTCGACGCCGGGCGCTGAGCGGCCCGGCTGCGTCGGGCGCCAGGATCGGCGCACCGGCATCGGGTGGGACGCACACGGTGGTCCAAGGCCGCTCGCTGCCGCAGCCCCAGCCGCGCCATCGACGCACACAGGCACAGGCTTTGCGCCTTCGTCCCGCGGCCTAGAATCCGCCGCCCCGCGCCGTGCGGGCACACCTCAACCCTGGAGTACCCCCCATGTCCCGCCTGCTTGCCACCCTTGCCGCGCTGTGTCTGGCGCCCACCCTGGCCCTGGCCCAGATGGCCAGCGCGCCCTTCGAGGGGCGGCTGAAGAAGATCCAGGAAACGAAGACCATCGCCGTGGCCTACCGCCGGCTACATGGTGGACCTGTGCCGCAGCGTCATCGGCGTCATCGAGCGCCAGGTCGGCGTGGCGCCGCTGCAGGTGAACTGGGTGCCGGTGACGACGCAGACACGATTCAGCGCCATCGCCAGCGGCCAGGCCGACATGGAATGCGGCGCCACCTCGGTGACGCTGTCGCGCATGAAGGAAGTGGCCTTTTCGTCGCTGACCTTCGTCGACGGCACGGGCTTGCTGGTGCGCAAGACCACGGCCGGCAATTCGCTGCTGGACCTGGCCGGCAAGAAGATCGGCGTCGTCACCGGCACCAGCAACGAACGTGCGCTGGCCGAGGCCATGAAGTCGAAGATGGTCACCGCCACCGTGGTGCCGGTGAGTTCGCGCGAGGACGGGCTGGCGCAGCTGGAGGCCGGCAATATCGACGCCTTCGCCAATGACCGCGTGCTGCTCGTCGGCCTGGCCGCCAAGGCCAAGGACCCGAAGGCGATGGCGCTGCTGGGCGACCCGCTGTCGTACGAGCCCTATGCCATCGTGCTGCCGCGCGGCGACTGGGCACTGCAGCAGTCGGTGAACGGGGCGCTGGCGCAGATCTACCGCAGCAGCGCGCTGCCCGACATCTACAACCGCTGGTTCGGTGCCCTGGGCCGCCCGAGCCCGGTGCTGGAGGTGATGTTCGCGCTGGGTCGGCTGCCGGAGTGAGTGCGGCACCGCGGGGCGGCAGCCCCGTGGTGATCAGGCAGTCGCGGGCCGATACCCCCGCGATGATCAGG
>JALORV010000276.1 GCA_025458735.1 Burkholderiaceae bacterium
GGCGCGGCGCATCACGCGCAATGCGCCGGTGGCCGTGCGCGAGAGCCTGCAGATCGCACGCCAGGCCGGCGACCTGGACGAGGCCGCGCTGCGTGCGCTTTCGCTGCAGGCGCGTGCGCGCGTGCAGCGCACCGAGGACTTCCTCGAGGGCCCGCGGGCCTTCATCGAAAAACGCGCGCCGCGCTGGAGCGGGCGCTGAGGCCCGGACCGCAATGGACAACCGCTTCGACACGCATTCCAAGGTCATCGGCTACGCGCTGTGGGTCTTCGGCTTCACCGGCTCGCACCGCTTCTACTACGGCAAGCCGATCACGGGAACGATCTGGTTCTTCACGCTGGGGCTGCTGGGCATCGGCTGGCTGATCGACCTGTTCCTGATCCCGTCCATGGACCGGCAGGCCGACTTCCGCTTCCAGGCCGGGCCCAAGGACTACTCGGTGGCCTGGCTGCTGCTGACCTTCCTGGGGCTGCTGGGCCTGCACCGCTTCTACCTGGGCAAGTGGGTCACCGGGCTGCTGTACCTGCTGACGGTCGGCCTGTTCGGGCTGGGCTACCTGTACGACTACTGGACGCTGAACCGGCAGATCGACGAGATCAATCGCGGGTGAAGAGGCCCACCCCCTACCGCCTTCGGCGGCCCCCTCAAGGGGGCGCCGCTGGCGGACCGGCGAAGCCGGATCCGCGGCGGCCGCTGGACGCGGGCCGGCGGATGAGTGTCGATGATGCAGGTTCTTGTAGCCGATTGGGGCACACGTTGGAGGCGACGATTGCCCTTCCGCTTGTAACGCATGCGCACTACATTTTGCCCATGAAGACCACTGTCATCCCGCAAATTCGTGTCGAGCCGGAGCTTCGGGCCGAACTCGAGTCGGTGCTCAATCAGGGCGAAACCTTGACCGAGTTCGTCGAAGCGTCGGTGCGGAACGCCATTGCCTTCAGGCGCGTGCAATCCGACTTCCATGCGCGAGCGCAGGCCGCGTCGGCCGAGTACCACCGCTCGGGCGTCTCGGTGCCTGTCGATACCGTCCTCGACAGACTGCAGTCCAGGCTCGACGCGAAGCGGAAAAAACTCGCTCGATGAGCTTCGTCGTCGAGATCTCGCCGACGGCCGAAGACCTCGACCGCGCTCAAGCAGCGATCGACGCCGTCAGGGCGATCGCCCGGCAGCAGCTTGCGACGACGCCCTTCAGCTTTCGCAAGGCGGCGAAGAGCCCTGCACAGCGTGAACTCATCATTCCGTTCGGCCGCAGCGGCTACGTGGCGTTGTACGAGATCGTCTCGCCGACCAAGGTCGTCGTGCTGGCGGTTCGCCATCAGCGCGAGGAGGACTATCACTGACGATTTGATGGCGTGCACAAGGCGCGGAACGCAGCCATGCGTCTGACCGCGAATCCTCAGGAACTCACTGCGTCGCCGTCAACCCGCCATCCACGTACAGGATCTGCCCGGTGACGAAGGCCGCCGCCGGGCTGCAGAAGAACTGCGCCGGCCCGGCCACGTCCTGCGGCTCGGCGACGCGGCCCAGCGGGATGCGTTGCAGCAGCCTGTCCCTCACCGCGGGGTCGGCCAGCCAATGCGCCCCCATGTCGCCGCGCACCACGGAGGGCGCCGCGCCGGTGACGGTGATGCCGGGCGGGCCGGCGATCGTCGGCGTGATGGGCGCCAACGGTGCCGGCCAGACCACGCGGTTCGAGCTGATCACCGGCGGCAACCGCCCCAGCGAAGGGGTGGTGCGCGTGGCCGGGCAGGACATCCACCGCGTGCGCTGCGAGCAGCGCGGCCGGCTGGCGCTGCACGACCACCCGCCGTACCCGCTGCGCCGCTTCCGCCGCGACAAGCCGGCCTTCATGCTGCAGCCGGCCGCGTCGCCGCGCGCGCTGCTGCACCTGTTCGACGAGCCGCAGTTCAACACGCAGGACGGCTGCATCGGCTTCATGCTCGATTTCTTCCGCCGCCTGCGCGGCGAGGGGCGGCTGGTGTTCCTGTGCCTGCACCCCAACGAGCCGGTGCACCTGGACATCCTGGAGTCGGTGTGCGAGCGCTACGTGTTCGTGCAGAAGGACGCGGCCCACGTCAGCCGGCTGACGGAGGCGCCCAGCCTGGAGCAACTGATCGCGCAGCCTGCCGCAGCGGCGTTCCTGGGGCATCTGGCGCGGCGGGCGGCAGGGGTTCCGGGCGCGGCGATGTAGCCGGCCTGCGGCCTGGTCAAACTTTGCCATGCCCGGTAGCCTACCGGCGATGAGCACGATGAACATCTCGCTCCCCGAGGAGCTGAAGGCTTTCGTCGACCAGCAGGTCGCCGGCCGCGGCTACACCAGCAGCAGCGAATACGTGCGCGAGCTGATACGCAGGGACCAGGATCGCGAGAAGCTGCGCGGGCTGCTGCTTGAAGGCTTGAATTCCGGGCCAGGAAGGGTGGCTGACGCGGCCTTCTTCGACGAACTGCGCCAGCGCGTGCGCGATCGGGCAGCAGTCAAGTCGGCGCGCGGCAAGCCCGCGGGCTCGCAGGCGAGGGCTGGCTCGCGCTGACGTGCCAGCCGCGCGCAAGCCGGTCGAAGTTGCGCCGCGTGCGCAGGGCGACATCGACGATGCCGCGGCGCAGTCTCTCGAGGAAGCCGGCGAAGAAGTGGCGCTGCGCTTTCTGGCTGAGGTTGCCGACGCCTTCGGTCTGTTGTCGCGCAACCCGGGTCTCGGATCGCCGCGCCACGCAGCGACGCTGCAGTTGCCGGGCATCCGCTGCTGGCCGTTGCGGCCGTGGCCGCAGCTCGTTTTCTATGTGGAGCGTGAACAGGCCGTCGAAGTCTTCCGCGTCCTGCACGGCGCCCGCGACATCCCGGCCACGCTGACCGAGCTCGATGCCGGCTGAAGCGCGGTGCGCTCAGCCCGCCCGCAGCACCGCCAGCGCCTGCCCCTCGCTCACCGCCTCGCCCTCGGCGACCAGCAGGCTGTGCACCACACCGGCGCCGGGTGCCAGCGCCGGGATCTCCATCTTCATCGACTCCAGGATCATCAGCTCCTGCTCGGCATCGACCTTGTCG
>JALORV010000277.1 GCA_025458735.1 Burkholderiaceae bacterium
CGACTTCTCGAAGATCGAGGCGGGCCGGATGGACATCGAGGCGCATCCGTTCGACCTGCGCGACTGTGTCGAGTCGGCGCTCGACCTGGTGGCGCCGCGCGCGATTGAAAAGCACCTCGAGACCGCCTATTTCTTCGAGGGCGACATCCCGGCCGCGATACGCGGCGACGTGACGCGCCTGCGCCAGATCCTGCTCAACCTGCTGGCCAACGCGGTCAAGTTCACCGAAACCGGCGAAGTCGTGCTGACGGTCAGCGCGGGCACCGTGACGGCCGGCGCCGTCGAGCTGACCTTTGCGGTGCGCGACACGGGAATCGGACTGACGGCCGAGGGCATGGGGCGGCTGTTCCAGTCGTTTTCGCAGGCCGACTCTTCGACCACGCGCAAGTACGGTGGCACCGGACTGGGCCTGGCGATCAGCCGGCGGCTGGCCGAGCTGATGGGCGGAAGGATGTGGGCGGAGAGCGCGGGCCCGGGCCAGGGCTCGACCTTCTGCTTCACCGTGCGGGCCCCGCTCGCCGAACTGCCGCCGGCGCGCAGCCGCGACTTCATCGGTGTCCAGCCCGAGCTGACCGGTCGCCGCGTGCTGGTGGTCGACGACAATGCCACCAACCGGCGCGTGCTCACCCTGCAGACGGCCAAGTGGGGCATGCAGTCGCGCGAGTGCGCAGCGCCGGAGGAAGCCCTGCGCGCACTGGAAGCCGGCGAGCCCTTTGATCTCGCGATCATCGACATGCACATGCCGGGCATGGACGGCATCGAGCTGGCACGCCACCTGCGCCGGCAGCGGCCCACGCTGCCACTGGTGCTGTTCTCCTCGCTCGGCCGACGCGAGGCCGGCGACAGCGAGGGGCTGTTCAACGCGACCATCGCGAAGCCAGTGCGGCAGTCGCAGCTGTTCGACACGCTGGTGAGCCTGCTAGCGGACAGCGCCACGCCGCGCTCGGCGCCGCGGGCCGCGGGGTCGGAGTCGGTGCGGCCGAGGATCGACCCGGACATGAGCGTGCGCCATCCACTGCGCATCCTGGTGGCCGAGGACAATGTCGTGAACCAGAAGCTGGCGCTGCGCATCCTGCAGCAGATGGGCTACCGCGCCGATCTCGCCGCCAACGGCATCGAGGCGATCGACTCCGTCGAGCGCCAGACCTACGACGTGGTGCTGATGGACGTACAGATGCCGGAGATGGATGGCCTGGAAGCGTCGCGGCGCATCACGGCGAAGTGGCCGGCCGGCGCGCGCCCGCGCATCGTCGCGATGACGGCCAATGCGATGCAGGGCGATCGCGAGATGTGCCTGGCCGCCGGCATGGACGACTACATCACCAAGCCGATCCGCGTCGAAGCGCTGATCGAAGCGCTGCAACAAGTGTCGCCACTCAAGGGATCCTGACATGACATCGCCCGCCATCGACCGCGAGCGCTATGCCGAGCTGCAGGACACGGCCGGAGCCGACTTCGTCGTGGAGCTGGTCGACACCTTCCTGCAGGAGGCGCCCCGCATGCTGAGCGAACTGCGTGCGGCCCGCACGGCCGGCGATGCCGACCGCTTCCGCCGCGCCGCGCACTCGCTCAAGTCCAACGGCCAGACCTTCGGTGCGCTGGCGCTCGGCACCCTGGCACGCGAACTGGAAAACTGTCCGGCATGAGCGCCGACGCGGCGCAGGACGCCGCGCGCCTCGACGCACTCGAGGCCGAGTACGCGCGCGCGGCGGCCGCCCTGGAAGCACTGCGCCATGGCTGAGCGCGCCGCACGCCTGCTGGTGGTCGACGACAACAAGGTCAACCGGCTGCTGCTGGCGCGCACGCTGCAGCTGCAGGGCCACAGCGTCGCGCTGGCCGAGAATGGCCGTGTCGCGCTGGAGATGCTGCGACGCGAGCCCTGCGACCTGCTGCTGCTCGACATCGAGATGCCCGAGATGGACGGCCTGCAGGTCATGGAGCAGCTCAAGTCCGACCTGCAGCTGCGCGACCTGCCCGTGATCGTCACCTCGGCGATCGAGGGGCTCGACAACATCGTGCGGTGCATCGAGCTGGGCGCCGAGGACTACCTGCACAAGCCGGTCAACCCGGTGCTGCTCAAGGCGCGGATTGGCGCGAGCCTTGAGAAGAAGCGCCTGCGCGACCAGCAGAAGGAACTGGTGCGGCGCTTTGCGACGCGCGAGGTGGCGCAGGATCTCGATGCCTCGGGCTTCGCGCTGGGCGGCCACCGGGTGCAGGCCACCGCGATGTTCTCGGACATCCGCGGCTTCACCGCCATGTCCGAAAGGCAGCCGCCGGAAGAGACGATCGAGCTGCTCAACACCTACTACACGCTGATGTTCGATGCCATCAGCTGCCGCGGCGGCGTGGTCAACCAGATGGTGGGCGACGGGCTGATGGCGATCTTCGGCGCGCCGCTGCCGCTCGCGGACGCTGCCGGCGCAGCCGTGCAGGCGGCGCTCGACATGCTCGAGATGATCGAGCTTTACAACCGCGAACCCGATCGGGCCGGCAAGCCGCCGATCGCTATCGGCATCGGCATCGCCTCGGGCGACGTGATCGCCGGCTATACCGGCACACAGCAGCGCGCGACCTACACCTGCGTGGGCGATGCGGTGAACCTCGCCGCCCGGCTGGAGGCGCACACGAAGACCGTCGGCCACACCATCCTTACCGATGCCGCCACGCGCAGCGCGGTGGCCGACCGCTGCCGTGTCGAGTGCCTCGGGACGGTCGAGCTGCGCGGCAAGGCTGCGGGCGTCGAGGTCTACGCCGTGGCGGGCGGGCAGAAGTTCTGAGGGCCCGCCACGCGACGCCCGTCAGCGGTCGCGCACGCAGTCGAGGAAGTAGGCGGTGCGTCCGTCGACCTCCTCCTTCACCAGGCCGTGGATGTCGGTGCCGAAGCCCGGGTAGCGGGCATTCAGCTCGCGCGCGAACTGCAGGTAGCGCACGATGGTGCGGTTGAGGTCCACCGCGCTGTGCGCCATCTGCGCATAGGCATCGGCCGGCTTGAGCACCGGTTCCATCTCCGAGAGGTACATCTCGGTGGTCAGGCGCGCGATGTCGCTGGCGCGGTAGATCTCGTGCACGGCAGTGCACAGGTCGCGCAGCCCCATCTTTTCGTACTGCGGGTAGGCGCGGATGAACTCGGGCATCACGCGCCACAGCGGCTGGTTATGGTCGTAGTCGTCCTTGAACTGCTGCAGCTCGGTCACCAGCGTGTTCCAGCGGCCCTTGGTGATGCCGATGGTGAACATGATGAAGAACGAGTAGAGCCCCGTCTTCTCGACGATGATGCCGTGCTCGGCGAGGTACTTGGTGACGACGGCGGCCGGGATGCCGGGCTCGGCAAAGGTGCCGTCGAGGTTCAGGCCCGGGGTGATCACCGTGGCCTTGATCGGGTCGAGCATGTTGAAGCCCGGGGCGATCTGCTCGAAGCCGTGCCAGGCGTCGCCGGGCTCGAGCATCCAGTCCTCGCGCGTGCCGGTGCCTTCGGTCGCGAGGCGGTCCGGGCCCCACACCTTGAACCACCACCCGCCGCTTTCGTCGGGGCCGAACTCGGCGTCGACCTTGCGCATCGCGCGGCGGAACTCGAGCGCCTCGGACAGCGACTCCTCGACCAGCGCGGTGCCGCCCGGCGGCTCCATCATCGCCGCCGCCACGTCGCAGCTGGCGATGATCGCGTACTGCGGCGAGGTCGAGGTGTGCATCAGGAACGCCTCGTTGAACATGAAGCGGTCGAGCTTCTCCGTCTGCGCGTCCTCGATCAGGATCTGCGAGGCCTGCGACAGCCCGGCCAGCAGCTTGTGCGTCGACTGGGTCGAGAACATCATCGATTCGCGGTTGCGCGGCCGCGCCGACTCGCCGCCGATCGCATGCATCTGGCGGTAGAAGCCGTGGAAGGCCGCGTGCGGCAGCCACGCCTCGTCGAAGTGCAGCGTGTCGATGCGGCCGTCGAGCAGCGACTTGATGGTCTCGACGTTGTACAGGATGCCATCGTAGGTGCTCTGCGTCAGCGTCAGGATGCGCGGCTTGCTGCGGGCACCGGTGTCGCCGGCGCGGCGGCCGACGCGCGACTCCTGCAGCAGCGGGTGGCGTTCGATCTTGCGGGCGATCGACTCCCACTGGAACTCCTCCAGCGGAATCGGACCGATGATGCCGTAGTGGTTGCGCGTCGGCGTCAGGAACACCGGAATGGCGCCGGTCATCGTGATCGCGTGCAGCACCGACTTGTGGCAGTTGCGGTCGACGATGACGATGTCGCCCGGCGCCACCACGTAGTGCCAGACGATCTTGTTCGAGGTCGAGGTGCCGTTGGTGACGAAGAACAGGTGATCGGCGCCGAAGATGCGCGCGGCGTTGCGCTCGCTGGCCGCCACCGGCCCGGTGTGGTCGAGCAGCTGCCCGAGTTCGTCGACCGAGTTGCAGACGTCGGCGCGCAGCATGTTCTCGCCGAAGAACTGGTGGAACATCTGGCCGACCGGGCTCTTGAGGAACGCCACGCCGCCCGAGTGGCCCGGGCAGTGCCAGGAGTAGGAACCGTCCTGCGCGTAATGCACCAGCGCGCGGAAAAACGGCGGCGCCAGCGTGTCCAGGTAGGCGCGCGCCTCGCGCACGATGTAGCGCGCGACGAACTCGGGCGTGTCCTCGAACATGTGGATGAAGCCGTGCAGCTCGCGCAGCAGATCGTTGGGCAGGTGCTGCGCGGTGCGGGTCTCGCCATACAGGAAGATCGGAATCCCGGAGTTGCGCCGGCGGATCTCGCGCACGAAGGCAGCCAGCTTGGCCACGGTCTCCTCGTCGCCGTTGCCCTCGGCCAGTTCCTCGTCGTCGACCGACAGGATGAAGGCCGAGGCGCGGCTCTGCTGCTGCGCGAAGCTGGCCACGTCGCCGAAGCTGGTGACGCCGAGCGACTCGACGCCCTCGGCCTCGATCGCCTTGGCCAGCGCGCGGATGCCGAGGCCGCTCGCGTTCTCGGAGCGGAAGTCCTCGTCGATGATGACGATCGGGAAGCGGAAGCGCATGTGTGGCCGTTCATGCCGGCGGGCGGCGGGCGAAGGGAGCGGATTATCCGCCGCTGCGGCTTTGCAGCAAGGGCGGCGCCGCCGGCTGTCGCGGCGCCGTCACATTCTGCGCGGCCACAGCTTCCGGGTAAGTCCGCGTCAACAGCCGGCGCGTTCGCGCGTTGAGAGGGTGACAAGTCGATGCGGGCCGCGGACACCGGGGCCCGTGACCGGCACTTTCCGGGAGCACGCGATGCAACGCTGGCTGGGTCTGATCACTGCAGTGCTGGTAGCTGGCTGCACCACGCTGCCATCGACGCCGGCGGTGGCCTCGGTCGAGGCCTCGCCGCCGCTGATCGCCGGCCGCGTGGCCGTGATCGAAGGCGATGTGCGCATCTGGCGCACCGAGGAAGATGGCGCGGGCCGCTGGGACGCGGCCGAAATCAACGATGTCGTCACGGTCGGCGCCGGGCTCGCGACCGGGCAAGGCCGCACCGAGATCCGCGTCGGGCCGCACGCCTTTCGTCTCGACAGCGGCAGCGTCGGCGGATTCGGCGCGCTCGACTTCGCCGCCAAGCAGTTCAGCCTCGAGCGCGGCGTCGTCAACCTGCGGCTCGCGCCGGCCCGGTTCGGCGAGGTCGTGACGCTGCAGGTGGCCGACGTGCGGATCGAGTTCGCCGCGCCGGGCAGCTATCGCGTCGACGCCGTCGACGCGCAGCCGCTGGTCGTCTCGGCCTTCGAGGGCCAGGCGCGGGTCACATTCGGACCCCAAAGGGTTGCTGCCGAAGCCGGCCAGGCGCTGCTGC
>JALORV010000278.1 GCA_025458735.1 Burkholderiaceae bacterium
TGACACCCGCATTGCGCCGGCCGGTGGGCGCTGCGATGGCGGCCACGCTGGTGGTTTTTGCCGGGATGCGTGCCGACAGCGTGGACTACGCGGGCTATCAGGAGATGTTCGATTGGATGGTCGAGCTCGATCTCGACTACCCCGAACGGCTGTTCTTCGCAAAGGACGTGCTGTTCGGCGTGTTGATGGACGCGCTGCAGCGGGCCGGCGGAAACCTGCAGGCGCTGTTCCTGGCGGCGGCATTGCTCAGCGTCGGCCTGAAGCAGCTGGCCTTCGCGCGGGCCTTCGGGGGCAACACGGCCGTGCCTTGGCTGGTGACCTTGTGCCTGAGCTTCTTCCTCCACGACTTCACCCAGATCCGAACCGCCATCGCACTGGCACTCTGTTTCCTGGCCTTGCAGCACCTGGTCGCGGGCCGCGTGAAGCGGTGGCTCTGGTTGACGCTGGCGGCCGCCGGTTTTCACCTCTCGGCGATCCTGTTCCTGCCGGTGGCCGGCGTGCTGCTGTTCGCGCCCCGGCGTCGCGGCATGGCGTGGGCGGTGATGACGGGTGGCCTGGTACTGGCCTTGATGGGTCTGTTCCAGCTGGTCGCCTCGATCGACCTGCGATTGGCCAGCCACGGTGAGACCACGGGTCTGAACTGGACCGCGCTGGCCGTGGCCACGTTCAAGCTGACCCTGCTGACGGCCATTGCGCTGGCCCTGCGCCGCGGCACCCAGCGCCTCGAGGCCGCAGCCCGGTTGGTCTGGCCTTGCGTGATGTTCGTCGCCACGGGTGTGGTGCTGCTGTTCGCGCTGCACGACATGGCATCGGCATTGGCTTTCCGCCTGTACGAGTTCTTCGACGCATTCTCGATCTTCGTGATCGCGCTCGGTCTGATGCAGCGGCACGCGGTTCCGGTTCTGCTGTCGCTGGGCTATTGCGCGTTCGGCGTGCTGCTGCAGTGGTTGCCCGGGCTGTTCACGCCCTACCAGTTTGCGCCGCTGGCCAGCTTGTTCGGTTGAGCGCCCGGCGATGAGCAGCAGCCTGTCGATCGTCATCGTCAACTGGAACTCGGGCGAGTTGCTTCGCGAGTGCCTGGCGTCGATCGCGCCCAGCAAATCGGCGCTGGCGGGTGCCGCGTGCAACCAGGGCGCGGCCGCCTGTGAAACGGACCTGATCCTGTTTCTCAATCCGGACACCCGGCTGTTCGCCGACTCGCTGCGGGTGGCCGTGGAAGCATTCGCGCGGCCCGGACATGAACGCGTGGGCATCGTCGGACTGGCACTGCAAGACGACAGCGGCCAGGTCGTGCCCAGTTGTGCCCGCTTCCCGCGTGCCCACCACTTCCTGACCCACGCCGTCGGCATCGACCGGGTGTGGCCGCAAACCGGCCACGCCATGACCGAGTGGGACCATCTCAGCACGCGCCGGGTGGACCAGGTCATCGGCGCGTTCTTCATGATCCGGCGCAGCCTGTTCGAGCGCCTGGACGGCTTCGACGAACGCTTCTTCGTCTACTTCGAAGAAGTGGACCTGGCCCGCCGCGCGGCGCAATCGGGCTGGGCCAGCCTGCACGTGGCCGAAGCGCGGGCGTATCACAAGGGCGGCGGCACCTCGCAGGCGGTGCGCGCGAAGCGCTTGTTCTATTCGCTGCGCAGCCGGCTGAAGTATTCGGCCAAGCACCACGGCGTGGCCGAGCGGGCGTTGCTGGGCGTGGTCACCTGGGGCCTGGAACCGCTGGCCCGCACGGTGTTGCTGCTGCTGCGCGGGCGCGGCTCGGAATTGACCGAGCTGTTCCAGGCCTACCGCTGGCTGTGGAAGGACAGGACTGCGGCGCCGTGACCTTGGGCACGCCGCTTCAGGTCGCTGCGCCTGCGGCGCGCCGCGCGATGGTGCGGTAGGTCTCGATCACCCGACGTTCGTCGAAGTGGTCCTCGACGTGTCTGCGCCCCGCCACGCCCATGCTCGCCCAAACCGCCGGACCGGCTTCGATGAAGCGTTGCATGGCGCCCGCGAGCGCGGCGCTGTCGCGTGATGCACACAGCAGTCCGGTGCGTCCGTCGACCACCGCGTCCCTGCAGCCCGGCACGTCGGTGGCGATGCAGGGCCGAGCCATGGCCGCGGCCTCCAGCAGGACGCGCGGCACCCCTTCCCGATAGGACGGCAGCACCACGCAGAGCGCGCGAGCCAGGTGGGGCCGCACGTCGTCGCAGGTGCCGAGCAGTTCGACCAGACCTTCCTCCTCCCACGAGCGGACCTCGTCGGCCGGGATCGCCGTCGGATTGACAGGCGCGCCTCCCGTCGGCAGTGGCACCGGCGCAAAGCGATCGAGGTCGACGCCCGAACCAGGGACGCGCACGGTGCGTTCCGGATCCACGAGTCCTGCGGCGAGGAATTCGCTGCGGTCGTCCTCGTTCTGGAAGACGACGGTGCGGGCCCGGCTGAAGGCCAGGCGGTACAGACCTGCGACCAATCGCGTCAGCAGGCCGCGCTGAATGAATGCCCGCCCCAGTCCGGAGACGTTGGGCACGTGGACCAAGGGCAGGCCACGCGCGGCGAGACCGGCGTAGATGTTGGCCTTGGGCGTGTAGGTGAAGGCCAGGTCGACCTGCCCGCGGGCCAGCGCCCGGCGCAGGTCGGCCACGGCGCGCAGCTCGCGCCACGGGTTCGTGCCGGCGGCCGCCAGCGGCCACTCGGTCCACTCGAAGCCGTCGGTCTGCAGCTTCTGGGCATAGGCGTCGGTCGGGCTGATGGCGACGACCTCGTGACCGTCGTCGCGCAGCGCCTGCATCAGGCGGCGCCGGAAGTTGTACAGGTACCAGGCGGAGTTCGCCACGACGGCGATCTTCATCGCGCACCGACCTCCTGCCGCCATGCCTGCCACATCAGCACGTTCCACAATGCGCCGGCCCAGTGCCCATCACCGGCCAGGAGGGAGGCCCAGGCGCTGCGGATCGGGCCCGGGACGAGGAAACCGTCGTCGCGCAGACGCCGCTCGTCGAGCAGTGCCTCGGCCCAGTCGCGCAACGGCCCCCGCAGCCAGGCCTGCAGCGGCACCGCAAAACCCTGCTTCGGCCGCTCGATCAGATGCGGTGGCACGTGCCGGTACAGCACCTGGCGCAGCAGCCACTTGGTCTGTCCGTCGCGCAGCTTGAAGTGCAGGGGGATCTGCCACGCAAATTCGACCACGCGGTGGTCCAGCAGCGGAACGCGTGTCTCGAGTGACACGGCCATGGCCGCGCGGTCCACCTTGACGAGGATGTCGTCGGGCAGGTAGGTACGCTGGTCCAGCAGGCACATGCGCTCGATGCCGTCGGGTCCATCGTGCAGCGGCTCGTCGAAGGCGGTCGCGGGTTCGTGGCCACCCTCGACCAGCGTCGCGGGCTCGAGCCACTGCGAGGCCAGCGCGCGATGCATCGCCTCCAGCGTCGGCATCGGCAGCACGCAGCGCGCCAGCTTGTGCAGCTTGGGTCCGACCTCGGCGTGCCGCTGCCGTGCCGGCCTCAGCGCCTGCAGGCGATCGGCCAGCGCGCTCCAGGTGCCGGCATCGACGCCCAGCAGCGCTCGCGCAGCAGCGCGCCGCAGCGGCAGCGGCACGCGGCCGATGCGATGCCACAGGCGATCGGCGATCAGGTAGCGGTTGTAGCCAGCGAAGAGCTCATCGCCGCCGTCGCCCGACAAGGCGACGACGACCCCCCGGCGGGCCATCGCGGTGACGAGCGCGGTCGGGATCTGCGAGGAGTCGGCGAACGGTTCGTCGTACAGGCGCGGCAGGTGCGGCACGACGGCCAGCGCATCGGCGGCCGAGACGCGCAACTCCGTGTGGTCCGTGCCCAGGTGTGCGGCGACGGCGCGGGCATGCTCGGCTTCGTCGAACCCGGGATGATCGAATCCGATCGCAAAGCTGCGCACCCGCTCGTGCGCGCCGCGCACCATCATCGCAACGACGGTCGAGGAGTCGACGCCGCCCGACAGGAAGGCCCCGAGCGGAACGTCGGCGAGCAGCTGGCTGCGCACCGCTTGCAGCAGCAGGGCCTCCAACCGGTCCGTCGCCTCCGCGTCGGTCCACACAGCGGTCTCGGTCCGACTGGCCAGCCCTTGGCGTGCCGCTTCGTCGATGCGCCACCAGCGACCGTGCTCGTCCGCACGACCGGCCGCACAGCGCACCCAGGCACCGGGCTCGAGCTTGCGCACACCACGGTAGATCGACCACGGCGCAGGCACCGCGGAATGCCGCAGGTACAGCGTCAGCGCGTCGCGGTCGATGTCACCGCGCCACTCCGGGTGGACACGCAGCGCCTTCAACTCGGAGCCGAAGACCATGTCGCCGTTCGGAAGATGTCCCCAGTACAGGGGTTTCTCGCCCATGCGGTCCCGGACCAGCGTCAGGCTGTGCGTCTCGCGGTCCCAGACCGCTATCGCGAACATCCCCACCAGGCGCGGCAAGGCCTCGACGACACCCCAGCGGCTGAATGCGGCGAGCAGGGTCTCGGTGTCGGAATGTCCCCGCCACGGCAGGGGTCCGAGCACGGAGCGCAGTTCCAGATGGTTGTAGATCTCGCCGTTGTAGGCAACGACGTAGCGCCCGCAGTGCGACACCATCGGCTGTGCACCCTGGGGCGACAGGTCGACGATGGCGAGTCGGCGATGACCGAGGGCGACGCGCTGGGCGGCGTCGACCCACTGGCCGTCATGGTCCGGGCCACGGTGGGCAATCGCGTCGGCCATGCGCCGGACCTGGTCGCGCATGGCCTCCGCGGGTTGCGCCGAAGCGCCTATGAAGCCGGTGATGCCGCACATGGGAGGGGTGTGATCGTCGGTGGTGGCGAGCCCTGGCTTGGGCGACCTTCAGCGCCTGGCGCCCAGCTCCTGCAGCCAAGCCGCCAGCTTTGGGGCCGCCACCTGAAGGCTGTACCGCGACTCGACCAACGCGCGCCCCTGTGCACCCAGCCGGCGGCGCAGGGCGGCGTCGTCCGCCAGGCACGTCAAGGCTTCCACCCACTCTGCGTCGGTGGCAGCCAGAAAGCCGTTCTGGCCGGGTTGCACGATCTTCGTATTGACACCCACGGGAGAGGCCACCACCGGGACGCCGCAACGCCGCAAGCCAGGTATTGAACGAGTTTGTAGCCGCACTTGCCGCGCTCCCAGGGGGAATCGGGCAGCGGCATCACGCCCACGTCGAGCTCGGCGATCGCCTGCACTTCCCCGGCTTCGGTCCAGGGCACGTGCTCGGTCGGCACCCCGGGCAGGTCGAGCGTGGCACCGATCAAGCGCAGCACGATGCGACGCTGGGTTGCCAGTGCTGCCAACGGTGCGGCAAGCAGGCGCATGTAATCGATGGTTGCGGGCGAACCGATCCAGCCGATGCGAAGCGGACCGTCCACCTCAGACGGGCGCGCGGCGACGGCATAGCGCTGAAGGTCCACCACCGTCGGCAGCACCTCGACGCGCGGCGCCCCAGCCTGCCGCGCCCGCTGAGCCAGGTAGTCGTTGCCGGCCACCACCAGTGCGGCGGCCCGCATCAGGCGGTCGATCTTGCCGCCGAAAAGCGCGCGCGCCACGCCCGATCGGTGCAGGTCATAGCTGTGGAAGACGGCGTCGTCGTAGTCCAGCACCACGGGGCGCCGTCCCCAGGCCAGGCGCTCCAGCCAGGCGGGAGCCCAAGGCCAGAGTTCCTTCTCGATCCACACGACGTCCGCCGAGTCGCGCCGTGCGAGCAAAACGGCAGCGCGCCCTGCGTAGGCGCGCGCAATGGCAACGGGTGTCGGACGCCCGGCGTACTTGCGGCGCAGGTACTCGTCGTCCAGTAACGGGCTGACATCGATGTCCAGTCCGAGGCGCCTCAGCTCCGGCAGGAACTGCAGCCATCGGATGCGGGAGGAGGCGCCGAGGGCAGCGTACCGCGGATAGGCCATGACCCTCATCGCCATCGTCGTGCACGCCACAGCGCCGGCAGGTCGCGGTAGACCAGCGCGAAACCGCGCCACGTGAAGCGCAGGACTTGCCAGGACCGCCGCAGCAGCGCCCGGACCGTGCGTGCAAGCGGCTCGCAGACCAGCGTCGTGGCGGCGTGGGTCCAGGCTTGCCAGGCCGGCAGACGCTTGAATCCGTAGAGCAGGCGGCTACGCGTCGCATAGAACAGGCGCTCGGCCTTCACCTGACGGGACACGCCGCCGCCCAGGTGAAAGGACGGCGGCGAGGCGACAAAGCGGGTGAGCAGCCCCATGCGGCGAGCCCTCAGCGAGAGGTCCAGATCCTCGAGGTAGACGAAGAAGCGTTCGTCGAACCCGCCCAGGGCCTGGAAGGTGGCCGCGCGAATCATTTAGAAAGCCCCGATCACGTGATCCACGGTGCGATCCGAACGATGGTCCCACTCGACCATCCGGCTGTCCGCCAGGCGGGGCCAGATTGACTCGGCTCACCGATATATGCTGCAGCAACCAGACCGAGGTCTGCCGCTGCCGTCAAGCGCATTCATGGATCGCCCCGATCACGCGGTCGGCGTCCTGCAGTGTCATCGTCGGCCCCATCGGCAAGCTGAGTACCTGTTGGTGCAAGGTCTCGGTGATCGGCAGCGTGCCTGCCGGCAGGTTCAAATGGGCATAGGCAGGCTGCAGGTGCGGCGGCACGGGGTAGTGGATCATGGTCGCGATGCCTCGCGCCGCCAGCTCGGACGCGAGAGCATCCCGCCGCGGGTGGCGGATCACGAACAGGTGCCATACGCTGGCGCAACGGGCGCTCACCTCGAGCGGCCGGACCGGCGCCCCGGACAAGCCGTCCAGGTATCGGCGGGCGATGAGCGCGCGTCGCCCGTTCTCGGCGTCCAGGTGGGGTAGCTTCGCCCGCAGCAGCGCCGCCTGCAGTTCGTCCAGGCGCGAGTTGTAGCCGATGACCTCGTTGTGGTACTTCCGGCGCGAGCCATAGTTTCGCAGCAGCCGTACCCGGTCGGCCAAGCCGGCGTCGTTGGTGGTGATGGCGCCGGCGTCGCCCAGCGCACCGAGATTCTTGCCAGGGTAGAAGCTCCAGGCCACGATGTCGCCGTGGGCGCCGAGTCGACGGCCCGCGTAGGTGGCGCCGTGCGCCTGGGCGGCGTCTTCCAACACCTTCAGACCGTGCGCCGCGGCAAACGCCAGGATCGGCTCCAGGTCGGCGGGCTGGCCGTACAGGTGCACGGGCAGGACGGCACGTGTGCGAGGCGTGAGCGCAGCGGCAAGCCGATGGGGGTCGAGGTTGGCCGTATTGGGCAAGGGCTCGACCGGGACCGGTGTCGCGCCGACTTGACTCACGGCAAGCCAGGTTGCAATGTAGGTATTGGCAGGCACCAGGACTTCGTCGCCGGGGCCGATGTCGAGCGCCCGCAATGCCAGCACCAGTGCATCCAGACCATTCGCAACGCCCACGCACTCGCGCGCACC
>JALORV010000279.1 GCA_025458735.1 Burkholderiaceae bacterium
CGCCGAGCCGCAGGCCGACGGCACTTATCGACTGTTCGGCCAGAAGATCTTCATCACCTACGGCGATCACGATCTCGCCGAGAACATCGTGCACCTGGTGCTGGCGCGCACGCCGAACGCGCCCGAGGGGGTCAAGGGCATTTCGCTCTTCATCGTGCCGAAGTTCCTGGTCGGCGCTGACGGCCAGCCCGGAGCGCGTAACGACGTCTACTGCGCCAGCATCGAGCACAAGCTCGGTATCAAGGCCAGCCCGACCTGCGTGCTGCTGTATGGCGATGGCAAGGGCGAGGTCGGCCCGGGAGCCATCGGCACGCTGGTCGGCGAGGAAAACCGCGGGCTGGAGTACATGTTCGTGATGATGAACGCCGCCCGTTTCCAGGTCGGCATGCAGGGCATCGCCGTTTGCGACCGCGCCTACCAGAAGGCGGTCGCCTACGCGAAGGATCGCGTGCAGAGCCGGGCCGTCGAAGGCTCGAGCGGGCCGGTGCCGATCATCCGGCACCCCGACGTGCGGCGCATGCTGATGTCGATGCGCGCGCAGACCGAGGCGGCACGCGCGGTCGCTTACGTCGCGGCCGGCTGCCACGACCTCGCGCACCATCACCCGGACGCCGACCTGCGCAGCCAGGCGAAGGCGGCCTACGAGTACCTGGTGCCGATCGTCAAGGGCTGGTCGACCGAGATCGCGATCGACGTCACCTCGACCGGCGTGCAGGTGCATGGCGGCATGGGCTTCATCGAGGAAACCGGCGCCGCGCAGTATTACCGCGACGCCCGCATCCTCACCATCTACGAAGGCACGACCGCGATCCAGGCCAACGACCTGGTCGGCCGCAAGACCTCGCGCGACGGCGGCGCCACCGCGCATGCCTTCATTGAGCAGATGCGCGCGACGGCGGCTGAACTGGCTGCTGCCGGCGACGACTGCGCTGCGATCGGCGGCCGGCTTGCCGGCGCGGCCGATGCCTATGCCGAAGTCGTCGATTACATCGTCGCGCAGTTCGGACGCGACGTTCGCGCCGTCTACGCCGGTTCGGTGCCCTACCTGATGCTGGCCGGCACTGCGCATGGCGGCTGGCAGCTTGCGCGGTCCGCCCTGGCGGCGCGCCGCCTGATCGCGGCCGGCCGCGACCTCGCCTTTGCCGAAGCCAAGGTGGCGACTGCCCGCTACTTTGCGGATCATCACCTGACGCGCGTCCGCGCGCTTGCCGACAGCATCGTCTCCGGCAGCACGGGGACGCTGGCGATGCCCGAATCCCAGTTCTGAGCGCCGGGCCGCTGCCGGTTCGCGCAGGATTCCGGCCGCCGCAGGCCTTCGGGCTGGCGCGAAGGCGCACGATGAGGCGCCCGCGGGCCAGATAGCGCGAGCCTATCGAACGCATTTGGACAACTAATTTGTCCTTGCCCCGCGCGAGGCGTAGCCTTTTCCTTAGCCGGGCGGCGTTTCAACGGCCGTCGGGGGGTGTTTTCGTGTCGCAACCCGTGAGGAGCTTTCCATGCAACTGAAGGGCAGCAAAACCGAACAGAACCTGAAGGACGCGTTTGCCGGTGAGTCGCAGGCCAACCGTCGCTACCTGTACTTCGCAGCCAAGGCCGATGTCGAGGGCTACAACGATGTGGCCGCGGTGTTCCGCTCGACCGCCGAAGGCGAGACGGGTCACGCCCACGGCCATCTGGAGTACCTATGGCGAAGGCTGCGCGCGACGAAGGCTTCGACGAGATCGCGGACTGGTTCGAGACGCTGGCCAAGGCCGAGCGCTCGCACGCCAACAAGTTCCAGCGCACGCTGGACGCGATCGCCGACTGATTCCGCGCCTGCGCGCCGGCGCCGCTGCGGGATGCTTCCGCGCAGGCCGCAACTGCGGCCTGCTCACCGGAGCCGTGCGTGCACGGCTCCGGTGAGTCTTTCGTTGTCGACCTTCACCTGGATCCGCCATGACCGTACGCGAGGGCAGTCTCGAAGCCCCGACCCGTCATCCGCTCGCCTGGAAGAGCCCCGAGTTCTGGGACCAGGCGGCGCTCGACAGGGAACTCGAACGGGTCTTCGACATCTGTCACGGCTGCCGCCGCTGCGTCAGCCTGTGCGGATCGTTCCCGACACTGTTCGACCTGGTGGACAACGGTCCGACCGGTGAAGTCGATGGCGTGCCGAAGGACAAGTACAAGGCCGTCGTCGACCAGTGCTACCTGTGCGACATGTGCTACATGACCAAGTGCCCGTACGTGCCGCCGCATCCGTGGAATCTCGACTTTCCGCACCTGATGCTGCGCGCGAAGGCGGTGCAGTTCCGCACCCACGGCGCGAAGGGAACTGACCGGTTTCTCACCTCCACCGACCGCGTCGGCATGTTCGCCGGCATCCCGATCGTGACTGCGGCCATCAATGCGGTGAACGCGACGAAGCCGGCACGTGCGGTGATCGAGTCGACGATGGGCATCGACCGCAATGCCTGGATGCCGTCGTTCGCCACGGCGACGTTCCGCTCGAGCGCGCGCTCGAACACCGCGCCACCGGTGAGAGACGGCGCGAAGACGCCCGGCAAGGTGGCCATCTACTCCACCTGCTACATCAACTACAACGAGCCCGGGATCGGGCATGACCTCGTCAAGGTGCTCGAGCACAACGAGATTCCCTACATGATTCTCGACAAGGAGGCGTGCTGTGGCATGCCGAAGCTCGAGATCGGCGACCTTGATGCGGTCGAGCGCCTGAAGGAGATCAACATCCCGCAGCTGGCACGCGTTGCCCGCGAAGGCTGGGCGATCGTCACGCCGATTCCGTCCTGCACGCTGATGTACAAGCAGGAGCTGCCGCTGATGTTTCCGGACGACGAGGCGGTCAAGGCCGTGCAGGACGCGATGTGGGACCCGTTCGAATACCTGGTCGCCCGTCACAAGGACGGCCTGCTGAAGACCGACTTCAAGACGCCGCTGGGCAAGGTCTCGTACCACATCCCTTGCCACGGACGGGTCCAGAACATTGGCCGCAAGACCGAGGAGTTCCTCAAGCTCACGCCGGGCGTCGAGCTCAACACGGTGGAGCGCTGTTCCGGCCACTCGGGCCTGTGGGGTACGCGCATCGAGTATCACGCGATGGCGATGAAGATCGGCAAGCCGGTGTTCAAGCGCATGGCCGAGTCCGCTCCGGACTACATCAGTTCCGACTGCCAGCTGGGCGCCCACCACATCGAGCTGGGCATTGCCAGCTACAACGCTGCGGCGCTCGGCGGCAAGTCGCCGGTCAATGCGCATCCGCTGACGCTGGCGCGGATTGCCTACGGCCTTTGAGCCGGATCCCGGCGACACGACACACTTAGGAAGGACACGGAGATGACGATGGCGCAGATTTCCCGCGACAGCCTCTGGACGCTCGAGGCCTACGCCCGGCAGCGCAAGGACTTCCGCGCGAAGGTGATTGCGCACAAGAAGAACCGCACGATCCACCTCGGCGGCCACATGACGCTGATCTTCGAGGACGAGCTGACGATCCGCTACCAGGTGCAGGAGATGCTGCGGATCGAGAAGACCTTCGAGGAAGCCGGAATCCAGGATGAACTGGACGCCTACAACCCGCTGATCCCCGATGGCACCAATCTCAAGGCCACGATGCTGATCGAGTACGACGACCCGGTCGTGCGCAAGCGCGAGCTGTCCCAGCTGAAGGGCGCCGAGGACCGCGTCTACGTGCAGGTCGACGGGCATGCCCGCGTCTATGCGATCGCCGACGAAGACCTGGAGCGCGAGAACGACGAGAAGACCTCATCGGTGCACTTCCTGCGCTTCGAACTCGCGCCGGCGATGATCGCGTCGTTCAAGGGTGGCGCCGCGGTGGCCATCGGCATCGATCACCCGCACTATGCGGCGCGCATCGACGAGATCGCGCCGCAGGCCCAGGCTGCGCTGGCGCGGGATTTCGCCTGAGCTGAGCGATCGTGGCCAGCGCAGGCCGTTCCGGGTCCGCGCGACCGGGCGCTGCCGTCAGCAACATTGCGCACCGTTTCGAGTCGGTCGAGCGTGAGCCTGACCCGGAAGGCGGATCGGCTGCGCCGCCGGACGGCAGCGGCCAGGTCGTCGACGATGACCTGCCGCCGCTGCGAACCGAGGTCACGCTGGAGACGGCGCGCAGCCTGATCACGCGCAACGACTCGCCCGACATTCCGTTCGACCGATCGATCAACCCGTACCGTCACCCGGTCTGGACTTCGAGACCCGGCTGGTGGCCAAGACCAATGCTGCTGCGCTGCTGCGGCAGGAACTCGCTGCACCCGGCTACCGGGCTGCCTACGTTGCGATCGGCACCGCGACCGATGCCTATCAGCCGATCGAGCGCGAACTGAAGATCACGCGCGCCGTGCTGCAGGTGCTGGCGGAGGCTCGTCATCCCTTCGGCGTCGTCACCAAGTCGGCGCTGATCGAGCGCGACCTCGATCTGCTCGCTCCGCTGGTGGGCGATTCACTGGTCCAGGCCTTCATCAGCCTGACGACGCTCGATGCAGCGCTCTCGCGCATTCTCGAGCCACGCGCCGCCAGCCCGCAGCGGCGCCTGCGTGAGCCCGAAATCGAACGTCTGCTGGCGGCAGCCGCGGCGGCCGGTGCCGTCAAGTCGCACTACACCGTGCTGCGCCTGCCATGGGAGGTGGCGCCGCTGTTCGAGCAGTGGCTGGCGGCGCACTTTCCGCTGCGGGCCGAGCGCGTGATGAACCGCGTCCGCGAGATGCGCGGCGGCCGCGACTACGACGCCCGCTTCGGCACCCGCATGAAAGGCAGCGGCACCTGGTCGGAACTGATCCGCCAGCGCTTTGACAAGGCGAGCGCGCGTCACGGCCTGGACCGCAAGCTGCCGGAACCGCGTGCCGATCTGTTCGAGCGGCCGCGGCCGTCCGGTCCCCAGATCGATGGCGCCCCCGGCCAGCGTGAAAATGGCCACCAGCACGGCATCCCATCCGCTGTGATTGCGCCGTTCAGTGCCGGCATTGAACCGGGCGTCGAACTTCTCGTCCGGCATCAGCGCAATCACCAGCGCCTGGATGAAGCCCGCGGTGACCGGGACCATCAGCAGGAAGAAGGCCGGCGACTGGTACCAGTTTTTCACGCCGATCAGCAGCGGCAGCGTCAGCGCCGTGATGGCGAGCGGCAGCCAGGCGAGCTTCTGGCCGAGGTAAAGCCGGTTCAGCCCCAGCGCGCCGGCCAGGGCGGCGAGTAATGCGGCCAGCGCCTTGTGTCTGAAACTCGCCATCCGGGGTCCAGGTGCGGGATTGCCGGCCGTCATCATACGGAGGCCCTGCAGTGGCACCGGTTCGGCCCTGTCCGCCCCGGCGTCGGCGGCCGCAACGAGGGGCGCCGGCCCGGCTTGCCGGCCCAAGGGCCGAGCGGATACAATCGCGGGTTTTCCGCGTTGCGGAAAAGCAGTTCGTCCTGCCCGGGGGAACCGTGGGTTCGGAGGCCGAATCCAGCCCTGTCGCGTCGGCAACTGCCCGGCTCATTAGTGAAGGAACAGACATGGTCGTGATACGACTTGCCCGCGGCGGCGCAAAGAAGCGGCCGTTCTTCAACATCGTTGCCACCGACTCGCGCAACCCGCGCGACGGGCGCTTCATCGAGCGCGTGGGCTTCTACAACCCGGTGGCCGCGGCCAACGAGCCGAAGCTGCGCATCGCGGCGGACCGCCTGGGCTACTGGACCGGAGTGGGCGCGCGCATGTCGCCGACCGTCGCGCGTCTGGTCAAGGAACATGGGCAGGCCGCTGCCCAGGGCACGCCGGCCGCCGCCTGATGCCGGCAGGATCCGCGGCCGCCAGCGTGCCGCCGTCGGATCTGGTTGAACTGGGCGCCGTGCGCGGTGCCTACGGTGTGCAGGGCTGGGTCCGCGTTTCGCTGCGGGGCTCCGACGGTGCCGTGCTCGAAAAGGCTCCGACATGGTGGCTGCTTACGGGCAGCGCGACGCGGCCGGTTACGGTGCAGGAAACCCGACGGCATGGGCAGGCGCTGCTGGCGCGGTGGCAGCAGTGCGAATCGAAAGAGGCAGCTGACGCGCTGAAGGGCGCGAGCGTGGCGGTGCCGCGCAGCCAGTTTCCACCGCTGCCGGATGGCGAGTATTACTGGTCGGACCTGGTTGGCTGCCGGGTCGTCAACCGCGGCGGTGCCGAACTGGGCCAGGTCAGCGGACTGCGGGAGAACCGGGGCGGGCAGTGGCTGGAGGTAACGCAGCCGGGCCAGCGCCAGTCGGTTCAGCTGGAGGTGCGGCTGGTGCCGCTGAATGCCCGGTATGTGGATGGCGTCGATCTGGCGACGCGTCGCGTGCAGGTCGACTGGGAAGCCGATTGGTGATCGTGGATCGGTTGCGGCGGGTGCGCCGGGCCGGGCGGGCGAGCGAGGGCAGGCAATGCGTTTCGATGTCGTGACGCTGTTTCCCGCGATGTTCGCGGCAGTCGCGGACCACGGCATCACGCGGCGGGCACGCGAACTCGGCCTGTGGTCGCTGGCAACCTGGAATCCGCGCGACTTCACCACCGACGCGCACCGCACGGTGGATGACCGTCCCTACGGGGGTGGTCCGGGCATGGTGATGATGGCCGAGCCGCTGGCGCTGGCGATCGAGGCAATCCGCGCGGGTGGCGGCGGCCAGCGTGTGATTGCGCTGGCCCCGGGCGGCGTGGCGCTGAGTGACAGGCAGGTGCGTGCATGGGCCGCCGGGGAGTCGGCGCTGGCACTGGTGTGTGGGCGCTATGAAGGACTCGACCAGCGCTTCCTCGCCGAGTGCGTGGACGAGCAGGTGTCGGTGGGCGACTTCGTGATGTCGGGCGGTGAACTGGCGGCCATGGCGTTGATCGACGCCGTCGTGCGCCAGTTGCCGGGTGCACTGAAGGAAGCGTCGGTGGGCGACGAATCA
Source organism: Burkholderiaceae bacterium (assembly GCA_025458735.1). The sequence goes on from JALORV010000279.1 coordinate 6,889, forward strand.
TTCGCCACCGGGCTGCTGGACGGGCCGCACTACACGCGGCCGGAGAACTGGCGGGGCCGGGACGTGCCGCCGGTGCTGTTGTCGGGGCATCATGCCGACATCGAGATCTGGCGGCGACGCGAAGCACTGCGTGCCACGATGGCAAGGCGCCCGGACCTGGTCCGGGAGGCGCGCGCCGGCGGGCGGTTGTCGGCACGTGACGAACAGTTTTTGCGCGAGTTGGCGCACAAAGGGGTGGCGGAGTCCGAATCCGCTGCATGAACAGGAACCATCCTCTCACGCGGCATAAAGCGATCCACCGATCAGGACCGGATCAGAACAACTGCGCGACGATGGCATCAGGAGCTTGGCATGAACATCATTGAAAAGCTGGAACAGGAAGAACTGGCGCGCGTGTCCGCCAACCGGGCGATCCCGGATTTCGCACCGGGCGACACCGTGATCGTCAACGTCAACGTCGTCGAAGGCAACCGCAAGCGCGTGCAGGCCTACGAAGGCGTGGTGATCGGCCGGCGCAACCGCGGCCTCAACTCCTCGTTCGTCGTGCGCAAGGTCTCCAGCGGCGAAGGCGTGGAGCGCACGTTCCAGCTGTACTCGCCCGTGATCGCTTCGATCGAGGTCAAGCGTCGTGGCGATGTCCGCCGCGCCAAGCTCTATTACCTGCGCGATCGTTCCGGCAAGTCGGCCCGCATCCGCGAGAAGCTGTCGCACAAGAGTGCCGCGGACAAGGCCGCCGCCGACAAGGCCGCCGCGGTCGAGGCGTCGGAGTAGTCGAGACCGCCCGTCACCGGGCCGCCTGGCGCGGCTCCGGTGACTGCGTCCGACGTTGCGACGGCGCGGCACGACGGCGCAACCCGTTCCCTGTGCCGACGCGGTGTCGCCGCGAATCCGGCGGTCGACAGCGCATGATGAGCCCATGAGTGTGACCGGACGCCAGCCCCGGCGACCGCTGTTCGATCCCGAACAGGTGCCGCTGGACCCCGCCTTCGATGGCCCCGCAGTGCGGGGAGCCGCCGTCCCTGCCGGCTTGCTGCGCCCCGCCGCGTTGCGGCAGCGGTTCGCGGAACCGCCGCCGTGGCAGCCGGAACTGCATGCGGACCCCCGGCTCTTCCTGCCCGACCTCGAGCCGCGTCCGGCCGCGGTGCTGGTCCCGCTGGTGGTTCGCAATGACGGCGTGCACGTGCTGCTGACCCAGCGCACGGCCCATCTGAACGACCATGCCGGACAGATCAGCTTTCCCGGCGGCAGCGTCGAGCCTGGC
>JALORV010000012.1 GCA_025458735.1 Burkholderiaceae bacterium
CGCCGCCGGCGCATGCACACCGTCCTGCAGCCCGCTGCGGATCAGGTTCAGCAGCGGTGGGATCTGCTCGGCAGCGGCGGCCGACAGCAGCGTGATCGGCACGATCACCAGCACGACGATCAGGATCAGCATCGTGCTGGCAGCCAGGGTCGCATTGCCACCCACCGTTCGCTGCAGCCGGCGGAACAGCGGCCAGGTTGCGATCGCCAGTACGCCGGCGAACAACATGGCCGACAGGAACGGCTGCAACACCATGAAGATGCCGACCACGATGATGGCGGCTCCGCCGATACGGAAAATGGTGTCGAAGTTGGCCTGGATCGAGGGCATGGTCGGCAGCGGGTCGACGAACAGAGCGCAGCTTAATCGCTTCGGCCCTTCCGTCGTGGCGGTATCGCAGCGGAGCGCTCACGCGGGCCGCAAGCGCGCACGGTGTCGCCGAGGTGTCTCGCCGCAGCCGACGTCGGAGTCGGGCTTGCTCACCACGGGTCGAGGCATCGACGGGTGCCGCACTTGCGCGGGGTGTTGACAGGCACGGGCAGCGCTCCCTGCGTCAGCAGGCGCCTCGACGCAACCCCGGGCTTTCCTCGCGCAGGGCATCTTGTTTGCAAATGCTCTGGCAATGGTCGTGGCACGGGCAGGTGCCACGACCCGCGCGCGGAAAAGTCGCGCGCAGGCGCGACTTTTCTTCGCGCGCGTCCCCCCGCCGGGAATTGAACCCAGATCTAGCGCTTAGGAGGCACTCGTTCTATCCGTTGAACTACGGGGAGTGCGACGAGTATAGCGAGTGACCTCACCGGCGGCCGATTCGGCACCGCTCGCCCGCGACCGGATCGACTGTTGAGCGCGACGGTGCGGGGCCGGCAGAGCCCGGATCGGCACCGCAGCCGGGCACAACTTAGGGAAACGCAGTCTCATGCAAGGCAAGTCGCGCAGCGACTCCCGGCGTCCCGCCGAATACGGCGAGGCATCGATCCGCGTGCTCAAGGGGCTCGAGCCGGTTCGGCAGCGTCCCGGCATGTACACGCGCACGGACAGCCCGCTGCACATCATCCAGGAAGTCATCGACAACGCCTCCGACGAAATCCTCGCCGGCTTCGGGCATCGGATCGATGTCACGCTGCACACCGACGGCTCGGTCAGCGTCGACGACGACGGTCGCGGCATCCCGGTCGGCCTGCATCCGGAGGAGAAGGCGCCGGTTGTCGAGATCGTGTTCACGCGCCTGCATGCCGGCGGCAAGTTCGACAAGCGCGCGGGCGGTGCCTATTCGTTCGCCGGAGGTCTGCACGGCGTCGGCGTTTCGGTGACCAACGCGCTGTCCTCGCGCCTCGACGTGACGGTCTGGCGCGACGGCAAGGTGCACACGATCGGCTTTGCCGACGGCGAAGTCGCGCAGCCGCTGAAGTCGGCCGCTGGCCGCGGGCAGCCCTCGCTCAAGCCGAGTGGAACCTGCGTGCGGGCCTGGCCGAATGCCCGCTACTTCGATGTCGCGGCGGTGCCGGTCGACGAACTCGAGCGGCTGCTGCGCAGCAAGGCGGTGCTGCTGCCCGGCGCCGAGATCTCGCTGACGATCGAGAAGACCGGTGTGACGCAGCGCTGGCGCTTCGACGGCGGCCTGCGCGAGTACCTGCTCGGCGCGCTGCCGGCCGACCCGCTGCTGCCGCCGTTCGAGTCGAGCGGCTATGCCGCGGCCGACGACGAGTCGTATGCGGAAGGCGAGGGCGCGAGCTGGGTGGTGGTCTGGACCGACGATGGCGCACCGATCCGCGAGTCGTACGTCAACCTGATTCCGACGCCGGCAGGCGGCACGCACGAGGCCGGGTTGCGCGACGGGCTGTTCAACGCCGTGCGCGCCTTCATCGAGGCACACGGGCTGCTGCCCAAGGGCGTCAAGCTGCTGCCGGAGGACGTGTTCGCGCGTGCCAGTTTCGTGCTCTCGGCCAAGGTGCTCGATCCGCAGTTCCAGGGTCAGATCAAGGAGCGCCTGAACAGCCGCGACGCGCTGCGCCTGGTGGCCTCCTTCGTGCGTCCGCAGCTCGAGTTCTGGCTGAACCAGCACCCGAACGAGGGCCGGCAGCTGGCCGAGCTGGTGATACGCCAGGCACAGGCGCGGGCGCGCGCCGGCCAGAAGGTCGAGAAGAAGAAGGGCTCGGCCGTCGCCGTGCTGCCCGGCAAGCTGACCGACTGCGAGTCGACGGACATCGCGCGCAACGAAGTGTTCCTGGTCGAGGGCGACTCGGCGGGCGGCTCCGCGAAGATGGGGCGCGACAAGGAGTTCCAGGCCATCTTGCCGCTGCGGGGCAAGGTGCTCAACACGTGGGAAGTGGAGCGCGACCGCCTGTACGGCAACGCCGAAGTGCACGACATCGCCGTGGCCATCGGCGTCGATCCGCACGGCGCGTCCGACGCCGTCAGCCTCGACGGGCTGCGCTACGGCAAGATCTGCATCCTCGCCGACGCCGACGTCGATGGTTCGCACATCCAGGTGCTGTTGCTGACGCTGTTCTACCGGCATTTTCCGCAGCTGGTCGAGCGCGGCCACATCTTCGTGGCGCGGCCGCCGCTGTTTCGGGTGGACGTCAATGCGCAGGGCAAGCGGCCGGCCCGGCGGCTGTACTGCCTCGATGACGCCGAGCTGGCGGCGACGCTGGAGAAGCTCGGCGACGAAGGCGTGCGGGAAACCGCCTGGAGCATCGCGCGCTTCAAGGGCCTGGGAGAGATGAGCCCGGAGCAGCTGTGGGAGACGACGATGAATCCCGACACCCGGCGATTGCTGCGCGTCGGGCTGGGTGAGCTGCCGGCCGCGGCCACGTCCGCGACGATGACGATGCTGATGGGTCGGGCCGAGAGCCAGTCGCGCCGTGCCTGGCTCGAGGAACATGGTCACGAGGTCGAGGCCGATGTCTGAGTGCCGGAGCGCCTGTGACGCGCATGCGAGCGGGTCATCCGGTGTTAAGCCGGCGAAGCTCGTCGATTCTGGCCGGTTCGAAGCAGACCGCGGACGCGCATACTGGCGAGCCGCAGGATCCGTAGACCAGGGACGCCCGAGCGCCGCATGAGAAACGCCCCGCCGTCGACCAGCTCATCGAGCGCCCCGCCGACCGTGGAGTTGCCGCTGGCCGGGCCGCGCGTGGCGTGGGTGCGCTGGTCGGTCGGTGCGCTGGCGCTGCTGCTGCTCATCACGCTGGCGGCGCCGCTGCTGCTGGCGGCCGCGTTCCAGGATGCCCATCCGGTGCTGATGCAGGCGTTGGCCTGGGCGCACCGGATCGCCGCCGCCGTCCTGGGCCTGCTGCTGCTGGCCTGGCTGGTCAATGCGCAGCGCGCACAGCATCGCGCCCGCACGCGCGCCCGGTTGTGGGAGCAGTCGATCGAGTCGATGAAGGTCGGCGTCGCGCTGTGGGACGCTCAGGATCGACTGATTGGCTGCAATGCGGCCTATCGCACTCTCTACTCGGAGGTCGCGGCGCAGCTGCAGAGCGGACGCACCTACCGCGAGCTGATGACCGCCTACTACGAGGTGGCGCCGCGGGAGGTCGTCGACGGCCGCACGCTGGAGGAGTTCATCGCCGACGGCGAACGCCGCCGGCGCAGCGGCTCCGAGGTGAGCGAGGTGGTGCGCCATCATCGCGGCCGCTGGCTGCTGATGACGGATTGCCGCACCGCCAACGGCGGCATCATCTGCTTCCGCAGCGACGTCACCGAGCAGAAGGTGATCGAGCATGAGCTGACCAAGCGGCGCAAGCTGATCGACGACCTCGCGGCGCTCACCTACGACTGGTTCTGGCGCCAGGATCCTGACGGCCGCTTCGTCGAGTTTTCGGCGGCGATGGAGGTGCACGTCAAGGCGTCGCCTGACCGGCTGCTCGGCCGCCGTCGGGAGGACATGCCGGGTTTCGAGGCCGACCCGAATCAGTATGCCGAGTACCGGGCCCGCCTGGCGCAGCGGCAGCCGTTCCCGTGGTTCACCTACCGGGTGCGACGTGGCGACGGCGTTCCGATGTGGGTGGCCGTGACCGGCAAGCCCATATTCGACGAGAAGGGCGAGTTCCAGGGCTACTACGGCGCCGGACGCGACGTCACCGAGCGCGAGGACACCATGATTGCCCTGCGTCGCAGCGAGGAACGCTTCCGCGCGCTGACGATGCTGGCGACCGAGTGGTACTGGGAGACGGATGCCGACCTGCGCGTGACTTCGGTGCGCGGCGACCCGGCGCGCCAGCAGCGCGTGGCCGAGTGGACGCTGAATCGCCGCTTCTGGGAGTTCGAGCACATCGATCCGGCCTTTGCGGTCGACTGGAGCATGCTGCGGGAGCGCCTGGCGCGCCGCGAGTCGTTCCGCAACGTCAAGCTGAAGCTCGTCAACGGCGACGATGTCGTCTACTACGAGCTGGCCGGCCAGCCGGTGATCGAACGTGGCGAGTACATCGGTTACCGCGGGCTGGCCTGGGACGTCACCGAGCGCGAGTCGCTGATCTCGCGCATCTCCGACAGCGAGGCGCGCTTCCGCGCACTGACCGAGCTGTCGTCGGACTGGTACTGGGAGATGGACGAGGCGCTGCGCTTCACGCAGCTGCGGCAGGGCGCGCGCGGTTCATTCGCGCTCGCCGAGGAAGAGGTGATCGGCAAGCCGCACTGGGAGCTGCCCGGCGAACTGATCCAGCCGTCGTCGTGGGACGAGCATCGCGCCACGCTGACAGCGCGCCGCCCCTTCCGCGACGTCATGTTCCGCCGCTGGATGCCCGACGGATCGCTGGTTTATCACGTCACCAGCGGCGACCCGGTGTTTGCCCCGGACGGCGTCTTCCGCGGCTATCGCGGCGTCGGCAAGAACATCACCGACCAGATCCGCGCGCAGGAGCGCATCGAGCGGCTGGCGACGGTGGATGCGCTGACGCAGCTGGCCAACCGGCAGACCTTCGACGAGCGCGCCGGACGGCTGCTGGCCACCTCCTACGCCGAAGGCAAGCGTTGCGCGCTGCTGTTCATCGATCTCGACAACTTCCGCCTGCTGAACAACGGTTACGGGCATCGCGTCGGTGACGAGATGCTGGCGATCGTCGCCAGCCGCATGCGCGATGTCGTCGGCGAGCCGCACCTGCTGGGCCGCCGCGGCGGCGACGAACTGGTGGCGCTGCTGGTCGATCTGCCGCGGCCGGATGCAGCCGTCGAGATTGCACGCGGCCTGATCGACTCGATCTGCGAACCGGCCCGCATCCTCGGCATGGAGATCGCGGTCACGGCTTCGATCGGCATCAGCTTCTTCCCGCAGGACGGCATCGACCTCGACTCGCTGCTCAATGCGGCCGATGCGGCGATGTACCAGGCCAAGGACAGCGGCCGGCGCACCTACGCGTTCTACACGCAGAACGTGGCGCGCCGCGTCGACCTGCGGCTGCGGCTGGAACAGCGGCTGCGCAAGGCGGTGGAGTCGCGCGACTTCAAGCTGTTCTTCCAGCCGCTGGTGTCGCTGGCCGACGGCAAGATGGTCGGCGCCGAGGCGCTGATCCGGTGGCGCGATGCCGAGCTCGGCGACATCTCGCCGGCCGAGTTCATTCCGATCGCGGAGGAATCCGGGCTGATCGTCGCGCTGGGCGACTGGGTGCTGCGCGAGGCCTGCCGCGCGCGCCAGGAGTGGCGTCATCTGCAGCTCGACATCCCGCCGGTGTCGATCAACATGTCGGGCGTGCAGCTGCGCCAGCTGGGCTGCGTCGAAGGGCTGCTCGACGTGCTCAACGCCTACGAGGTGCTGCCGGAGGAGATCGAAGTCGAGGTCACCGAGACCGGGCTGCTCGACACCTCGGCCGTGTCGCGCGAGAACCTGGTGCGCATGCGCAATGCGGGGGTGCGGCTGGCGCTCGACGACTTCGGTGTCGGCTTCTCGAGCCTGGCGCACCTGCGCGACCTGCCGATCCACCGCCTCAAGATCGACCGCAGCTTCACCGTCGAGTGCATGCGCGATGCGCGTACGCTGACCATCGTCAAGGCGGTGATCGAGATGGCGCGCTCGCTCGGCATCAGCGTGACCGCCGAGGGCATCGAGACGCAGGCGCAGCAGACCTGGATGCAGCATCTTGGCTGCGACGCCGCCCAGGGCTATCTGTTCGCACGCCCGATGCCCGGCGACGACTTCGTGAAGCTCTTCATCGACCGGCGCGGCACCGGCCGCGAGCGCTCGCTGATGCACTGACGCTCGCTTTCAAGGGGAACCATTCTGCACACCACCTACTTCAACGGCCGCTGGGCCGACGGCAACGTGCCGCTGATCGGCGCCATGGATCACAGCGTCTGGCTGGGCTCGACGGTGTTCGACGGAGCGCGCTCGATCCATCGCATGGCGCCGGACCTGCGCGCCCATTGCGAACGCGTCATCCAGTCGGCGGCGCGGCTCGGCATGCAGGTCGAAATGCCGGCCGATGAAATGGTGCGGCTCGCCATCGAGGGCATCCATCGCTTTGGCCCGGAGGTCGATCTGTACATCCGTCCGCTGGTGTTCGCGACGGCTGGCGTGCTGGTGCCGGAGCAGTGTGCGTTCGCGCTGTCGCTGTTCGAGGCGCCGCTGCCGCCGTTCGAGGGTTTCTCGGCGCATCTGTCGGAGCGGCGCCGGCCGTCGCCGCTGGCGGCCACCACCGATGCCAAGGCCTCGGCCCTGTACGCCAACGTGGCCCGCGCACTGCGCGAGGCCGCTGCCGCCGGTTTCCAGAATGCCGTGGTGCTCGATCCGGACGGCCACGTCGCCGAGTTCGCGACCGCCAACCTGTTCCTGGTGACGGCCGATGGCGACGTCGTCACGCCCGCAGCCAACGGCACCTTCCTGGCCGGCATCACGCGCGCGCGCGTGATTGCGCTGCTGGCCGAGGAGGGCATCGCGGTCGAGCAGCGGTCGGTAGCGCCTGCCGAACTCGAGTCCGCACGCGAGATCTTCAGCAGCGGCAACTACAGCAAGGTCATGCCCTGCACCCGCTATGGCAGCCGCGAGCTGCCGGTGGGTGCCGTGGCGACGCTCGCCCGTCGCCGCTACATGGAGTACGCGGCCGGTTGCCGCGTTTAGCTTGCGGCCGATGGCACGCCGGTGCGACAGCGTGCCGGCCACGCCTGTCCGTAGAATCCGTCGCCGCAGGACTTCACGATTTCTCCCATGCTCGAGCAGCAAACCCTGTTTTCCGCCGACGGCGATGAGTCCAGCGCGCTGACGCTGGCCGAGTTCGCCCAGCGCGCCTACCTCGATTACGCGATCTCGGTCGTCAAGGGCCGCGCGCTGCCGGACGGCGCCGACGGCCAGAAGCCGGTGCAGCGCCGCATCCTGTACGCGATGAACGAAATGGGGCTGGCGGCAGGCGCGCGCCCGGTCAAGTCCGCGCGCGTGGTGGGCGACGTGCTCGGCCGCTTCCACCCGCATGGCGACCAGGCCGCCTACGACGCGATGGTGCGCATGGCGCAGTCGTTCACGCTGCGCTACCCGCTGGTCGACGGCCAGGGCAACTTCGGCAGCCGCGACGGCGATGGCGCGGCGGCGATGCGCTACACCGAGGCGCGGCTGACGCCGATCGCGCGCCTGCTGCTGGATGAAATCGACGAAGGCACGGTCGACTTCATGCCGAACTACGACGGCTCGACCGAGGAGCCGCGGCTGCTGCCGGCACGGCTGCCGTTCGTGCTGCTCAATGGCGCCTCAGGCATCGCGGTGGGCATGGCCACCGAGATCCCGTCGCACAACCTGCGCGAAGTGGCCGCGGCCGCAGTGTTGCTGATCGCCCGCCCGCAGGCGACACTCGACGAGGTGATGGGGAAGCTGCCGGGGCCGGATTTTCCCGGCGGCGGACAGATCATCAGTCCCGAGGGCGACATCCGCGAGATCTACGCCAGCGGGCGCGGCAGCCTCAAGGTGCGGGCGCGGGTCGAGTTCGAGGAACTGGCGCGCGGCCAGTGGCAGCTCGTGGTGCGCGAACTGCCGCCGTCGACGTCGGCCCAGCGCGTGCTCGAGGAGATCGAGGAACTGACCAACCCGAAGGTCCGGGCCGGCAAGAAGGCGCTGACCCCGGAACAGCAGCAGAACCGCGCGCTGATGCTGTCGATGCTCGACACGGTGCGTGACGAGTCCGGCAAGGATGCGGCCGTACGGCTGGTGTTCGAGCCGCGCACGTCGAAGATCGACCGCGACGAGTTCGTGCGCACGCTGCTCGCGCACACCGGCATGGAGTCGAGCGTCCCGGTCAACCTGGTGATGATCGGACGCGACGGGCGGCCGCGCTGCAAGCCGCTCGTCGAGATCCTCCTCGAGTGGATCGAATTCCGCGCCGATACGGTACGGCGTCGCACCCGGCACCGGCTGCAGAAGGTCGAGGACCGCATCCACATCCTCGAAGGCCGCCAGGCGATCCTGCTGAACATCGACCAGGTGATCCGTCTGATCCGCAACTCGGACGATCCGAAGGCCGACCTGATCAAGGCGTTCCGGCTGAGCGAGCGCCAGGCCGACGACATCCTCGAGATCCGCCTGCGCCAGCTGGCGCGGCTGGAGGGCCTGCGGATCGAGCAGGAACTGGCCGAGTTGCGCAAGGACGAAGTCGCGCTGGGCAAGCTGCTGGGCAGCGAGGCTGCGCTGCGCCGGCAGGTCGGCAAGGAGATCGAGGAGGACGCCCGCAAGTTCGGTGATGCCCGTCGCACGCTGATCGAAGCCGCGGAGCGCGCCGCCGTCGAGGCGAAGGTGCTGGACGAGCCGGTCACCGTCATCGTTTCCGACAAGGGCTTCGTGCGCGCCCGCAGCGGCCATGGCCATGATGCTTCGCAGTTCTCGTTCAAGACCGGCGATGCGCTGTATGCGGCCTTCGAATGCCGCAGCGTCGATCAGCTGGTCGCGATCGGGAGCAACGGGCGCGTGTACTCGGTGCCGGTCGCGCAGCTGCCGTCTGCGCGCGGCGACGGTGCCCCGGTCAGTTCGATGATCGAGCTCGAGCCAGGCTCGCGACTCGTCGGTTACGTTGCCGGGGCGATCGATGCGCCACTGCTGCTGGCCACCAGCAGTGGCCACGGCTTCGCGGCCAGCCTCGGCGACATGGTCTCGCGCCAGAAGGCCGGCAAGCAGTTCATCACGGTCGACGAAGGGGCCGTGCCGCTGCAGCCGCAGCGGGTCCGGGCCGCGCGGGACCGCCAGATCGCCTGCCTGTCGGCCAAGGGACGTGTGCTGGTTTTCGATGCCGGCGAGATCAAGGCGCTTTCATCCGGCGGCCGCGGTGTGACGCTGATGGACCTGGACGACGGCGAGACGCTGCTAGCAGCCTTGCCGATCGACGCCGGGGTCGTCCTCAGCGCGACGCGTGGTACTGCAGGCAAGCCGATCGAGGTGCGCCTGAGCGGAGCCTCGCTGGAAGCGCAGCGTGGCCATCGGGCCCGCAAGGGCAAGCTGGTGGATCCGAAACTCAAGCCGCCGTTTGTGCTGGCGCGTTTGCCGGAAGCCTGAGCACCGCGCGTCGCGCCGGCACACCCACTGCCGAAGGAGCCGCTGCCATGAAGATGATGCCATGAAGTTCCTCTACACCGGGCTGCTGTTCGTGCATCTGGTCGGCGTCCTGATCTGGGTCGGAGGCATGTTCGTGCTGCACTTTGCGGTGCGGCCGGCCGCCGCGGCGCAGTTGCCCCCGCCGCAGCGGCTGCCGCTGCTGGCGGCGGCGCTTGGCCGGTTCTTCTTCTGGGTGTCGATCGCCATCGTCGCGATCCTCGCCAGCGGCATCGGACTGATCCTTGGCGCCGGCGGCTTCGGCAACGCCCATCTTTCCGTGCACGTGATGTTCGTCATCGGGCT
>JALORV010000280.1 GCA_025458735.1 Burkholderiaceae bacterium
GCTGAACGGCGCGGCCTGCGCGCCGCCTACAACCGGCTCGCCGGCCGCCTCGAGGCGATCATCGGCCACGATCTGCTCGCGCTGGCGGCGCGCTTCGGTATTGCCGGTGTGTTCTGGTTATCCGGGCGCACCAAGGTCGAAGGGGTGCTGACGGTCAGCGAAAACGCGGTTGCGCTGTTCGCCGACGAGTACAAGCTGCCGCTGCTGCCGCCGGAGGTGGCGGCGCATCTGGCCGCTTACGCCGAACACCTGTTTCCGATTTTGCTGGTGCTCGGTCTCCTGACCCGCGCTTCGGCGCTGGCGCTGCTCGGCATGACGGCGGTGATCCAGCTTCTCGTCTATCCGGACGCCTGGCCGACACTGGGCCACCGCGCTGCTTTACCTGGCGGCGCGCGGTGGCGGTCGGCTCTCGCTCGATGCGAGGCTAAGCCTGAAGTGAGCGCTGCGGCGCTGTCGGCCAGCGCGGGCGGCGCGCCGCCCCGGCGTAAGGATTCGTCGCCAGCCTCGACCAAGCTCGGCCGAAAGGCCTCGAACGAACTCTTCCGCCGGCTCTGGTTCGTACATTCAGACCGCGCTGCCAGCGCCGCAACCGCAACCTTCTTCCACCCTGGAACCTCCGATGCCTCTGCTGCCCCGTCAGCCCGTTCCCGCCCTCAGCGTCGACACTGTCGGCCAGGGGCGGTGGACGCTTGCCGAACGCACGCCGCGCAACTTCACGCTGGTCGTGGTCTATCGCGGACTGCACTGCCCGATCTGCCGGCCTTACCTCGGCGAGCTGAATCGCCTGCTGTGCGGACTGGAAGCTCGATGCGCTGACGGTCGGCTACGGCCTGTCGATCGAGGCCGCGCGCAGTTGGGGGCTGTACGTGTCGACGAGCCGGGGCCAGACGTCAGTCGGGCTGGAGGAGCCGGCGATGTTTGCCGAACCCGGTATCTTCCTGATCCGCCCGGATCGCACGCTGTACTTTGCCAGCGTGCAGACGATGCCGTTCGCGCGACCGCACTTTGCCGACATGCTGCCGGCCATCGACTACGTCATCAAGAACGACTATCCGGCCCGCGGCGAGGCCTGAGCAGCCCGCGCAACATCGGCGGTCAACTTCGGAGACACACCGTGCCACTGGTCGACCCGCTGCCTGCCGACGCCGATGCGCGCGTGGCCGAGCTGTCGGCGTTCTTCAACGAGACGCTCGGATTCACGCCGAACTCGGTGCTGACCATGCAGCGCCGGCCGGAGATCGCGCAGGCGTTCATTGCGCTGAATCGCGCAGTGATGGCCAACCATGGCCGCGTCAGTTCCGAGCAGAAACGGCTGATCGGTCTGCTCGCCTCGAGTGCGGCCGGCTGCCGCTACTGCCAGGCGCACACCGCGCTGGCAGCGACCCGCTACGGGGCCAGCGCCGAACGGCTGACACAGCTCTGGGCGTTTAGAAGCAGCGAACTGTTCGGAGCTGCCGAGCGCGCAGCCTTCGAGTACGCGATCGCCGCCGCCAGTGTCCCGAACGCGGTCACCCCGGCCATCGAGGCGGCGCTGCATGCGCATTGGGACGACGGCGAGATCGTGGAGATCACCGGCGTGATCGCCCTGTTCGGCTTCCTGAACCGCTGGAACGATGCGATGTCGACAACGCTTGAGGCGCCGGCTGCCGCGGTGGCGCGTGATCATCTCGCTTCCGCCGGCTGGTCGGCCGGCAAGCACGGCGCCTGACGATAAAGGCTCGCACGGGACGGACCATGTTGCAATGTTCCCGCAATCGCTGTGCCACGAAAGAAGCCAGCAATGAAGCACACTGACCTTCCCACCACCCGCCGCCGCCTGCTGCTGTCGACTGCGGCACTGCTGTTGCTGCCGCACGCGACCGGCGCGCGCGCGCAGGCTGCCTTCGACCACAGCCATGCCGCCTGGACGGCGCTGCTGTCGCGCCACGTGAAAGTGGCGCCCGACGGCAAGAGCTCACGCGTCGACTATCGCGGCTTCGCGGCCGACCGCGCGGCGCTGACCGCCTATCTGCGCACGCTGTCTGCCGTCGAAGCGGCCGAGTTCCGCGGCTGGAGCAAGCCGCAGCAGTACGCCTTTCTCGCCAACGCGTACAACGCCTTCACGATCGAAAAAGTGCTGACGCGCTACCCGGACCTGAAGTCGATCCGCGACTTCGGGCGCGTCATTGGCAATCCCTGGAAGGACCGCTTCTTCACGCTGCTGGGCAAGCCGCAGTCGCTCGACGGCATCGAGCACGAGACGATGCGCGCTCCCGGTGTCTACGACGAGCCGCGTGTGCACGTGGCGGTCAACTGTGCCTCCATCGGCTGCCCGCTGCTGGCCAACCGCGCACTGACCGCCGACGGGCTCGACGCGCAGCTCGACGACCTGATGCGCCGCTTCCTCTCCGACCGCACGCGCAACCGCTACAACCCGCAGACCGGTCGGCTCGAACTGTCGATGATTTTCGACTGGTACGGCGAGGACTTCCGCCGGGGCGGCAAGAGCTTCCTCGGCTATGCCGGCTTCGGCGCGGTGGCGGAGGTCGGTGCCCGCTATGCCGAGCTGCTGGCCGACAGCGAGGCGGACCGCGCGCTGCTGCGCGCGCAGAAAGCGCCGGTCGCGTTCCTCGAGTACGACTGGCGCCTCAACGGCTGAGCGCCCGGGCGGCCGTCGCCGGTTCGCTGTCAGCCGCCGGGTCGGCCCAGGCCAGCGTGCGGTGATTGAAGTCCGGCGCCAGCCGAGGCTTCACGACGGCGAAGTAGGGTGATACGTCGAAGTCGCGCGGAGCGAACAGGCTGTGGTGGCGTACATGCAGCAGTTCGCGTACGCAGCCCAGGCACTCCGCGTCGTCGAGTTGCTCTTCTGAGATCTCCGGCAGGATCGGGTAGCGGATCGCCTGGAACGCCTGCGCGATCAGCGTCGAGCAGATGGCCCGCGTTGGATCGCCGCTGCCGAGCGCGATCATGCGACGGCGCCAGCGACTGGGCACCGGCGGCGTACGGACCAGGTAGCGTGCCAGATCGACGACGTTGCGCAGGTCATAGCGCTGGCCGAGCCGGCTGCGCACGATGCTGACCAACTGCGCTGCTTCGTCAGCGTGCAGGCCCACGGGCCGGCAGATGCGGGTGTGTGCCTGGGCGTAGTGCGCCAGCGGCAGCGCCCGCACGCCTTCGTTCAGGTCGGCCTCGATCAGCGCCACCGGCTCGCCGCCCACCGGCGGCAGATCGGGTTGCGGGCCGACGTAAAGCGCCGCATGCGACCACGTCGACTGCGTGAGGTACTTGATGGCCACACTGATGCGCGTATCGCCCTCGACCAGCAGCACATCGCCGGGTCGCAGCACAGCGGCCAGCAGCGCGGGCGGACAGGTTGCGGTCGAGCCGCCGGGCAGGCGCTTGGTAAGGAAGCGCGCGAGTTGCCGCCCGATGCGGGCCGATGCAGCCTGCGACAGGCGACCCATCAGTGCCCCGGGCACGCGGGTGACCGGACCGTCGCACTCACGCCGCTCGGGCCGTCATCCATTTCGCCTCGACGCACTCGCGCAGACGGACGCGGGCGCGGAACAGCATGACGTGACAGTTCGACACACTGATACCAAGCTGCGTGCAGATCTCCTCGGTTTCGAGCTCCAGCCACTCGCGCATCAG
>JALORV010000281.1 GCA_025458735.1 Burkholderiaceae bacterium
CTGCCGCTGACGCTGATGTCGATCCTGTTCGGCGTTGCCTTCGACATCGGAGTGGAAGAGACCTCGGTGATGGTTGTCTCGCTGCTGCTGGGCACGCCGGTGCTGAGCCTGATCGGCGCGGTCGGGGCCGCGCTGACGCTCGGATTGCGCGGCGGTGGAGTGTTAACATCCTTGCTCGTCCTGCCGCTCTTCATCCCCGTGCTGATCTTCGGGTCCGGGGCGGTGGGAGCGGCGGCTTCCGGCGTGGGCTATGCCGCTTACCTGCTGCTCCTCAGTGCCTTTCTCCTGTTCGCGCTGGTGTTGACGCCCTGGCTGGTCGGCATCGCGCTGCGCATCTCGGTGGAGTAGCCGGCCGGCCCGCGACCGCATCCGAACGTTGACCTCACCATGACGACCAGCACCGCAGCGCCGCGCTACAACCTCTACTGGTTCGCCTCGCCCCAGACGTTCTACCCGCTGGCCGGCAAACTTGTGCCGTGGTTTGCGGGTCTGGCGGTCGTGCTGACGCTGATCGGGCTGTACATCGGCTTCTGGGTCGCGCCGACCGACGCCACTCAGGGCGAGAGCTACCGCATCATCTTCATCCATGTGCCGACCGCCTGGATGTCGATGTTCCTGTATGTCGTCATGGCGTTCTGGGCCGCGATCGGGCTCGCGTTCAATACGCGGCTGTCCTCGATGATGGCCACGGCCATCGCGCCGACCGGGGCGCTGATGACCTTCCTCGCGCTGTGGACCGGTGCGCTGTGGGGGCGGCCGACCTGGGGCGCCTACTGGGTGTGGGACGCGCGGCTGACGTCCGAACTGATCCTGCTCTTCCTTTACCTGGGCTTCATCGCACTGCAGGCCGCGATCGACGACCGGCGGCGCGCCGACAAGGCCGGCGCCGTGCTGGCCATCATCGGCGTCATCAACGTGCCGATCATCTACTTCTCGGTGAAGTGGTGGAACACGCTGCACCAGGGCGCCTCGGTGAGCGTCAAGGGATCGTCGATGGCCACGACGATGCTATGGGGAATGCTGATCATGGCGCTGGCCTTCTGGATGTACGCTATCGCGGCCACGCTCTACCGCGTTCGGACGATCATCCTTGAAAGAGAGCGGCGCGCCGACTGGGTGAGGGAACTTGCCGCGCGGGAGGCGATCAAGTGAACTGGGGCAGCTGGGATGCGTTCTGGGCCATGGGCGGTTATGGCCTGTACGTCTGGGGCTCGTACGCGATGGTGGCGGCGGTCCTGGCGGTCGAAGTCTGGATGTTGAGGTCGCGCCAGCGCGCGGCCGCCAGCGAAGTGGTTCGCCAGGTGGCACGCAGCCAGGCGACCGAAGGAGCACGGAGCAAGGCATGAAGACGCGACACAAGAGAATCGTACTGATCCTCGTCGGGCTGGGTTTCCTCGGCGGCGCTGCGGCGTTCGTGCTGCAGGCGTTCCAGGAGAACCTGACTTTCTTCTACAGCCCGACGCAGGTGGCCAATCACGAGGTTCCGCAGGGCAAGGCCTTCCGCATCGGCGGCCTGGTGGAGGAGGGCAGCCTGAAGCGAGGCAACGACGGCCTGACGGTCTCGTTCAAGGTGACGGACACGGCCAAGACGGTGCCGGTGTCCTACACGGGCATCCTCCCCGACCTGTTCAAGGAGGGCAAGGGAGTCGTCGCGCAGGGCCGCCTGCAGCCCGACGGCACCTTCAAGGCGCACGAGGTGCTCGCCAAGCACGACGAAAACTACATGCCGCCGGAAGCCGCCCACGCGGTCGAACAGGCGCACAAGGCGGGCAAGACAGTGAAGGTCCAGTAGGGCGACCGCCACCGCGCGCGTCGCCTTTCAGCCGCAATCCAGCACCGAAGACCACGCTGCCGCCGACAGGCCGCAGCCGGAGCCGACGATGATCCCCGAGATTGGCCATTTCGCACTGATCCTGGCGCTGCTGATTGCTGCCGTCCAGGCGATTCTCCCGATTGCCGGCGCGGCGCGCGGCGACCGCACCTGGATGGCAGTGGCGCGGCCAGCGGCGCGGGGCCAGGCGTTCTTCGTCACCTTCGCCTACCTCTGCCTGCTGGTGTCGTTCATCAACAACGACTTCTCGGTCCTCAACGTCGCGAACAACTCGAACTCGCAGCTGCCGCTGCAGTACCGGATCGCAGCCAGCTGGGGCTCGCACGAGGGGTCGCTGCTGCTGTGGGTGCTGATGCTGGCGTGGTGGACCTTCGCCGTCGCGCAGTTTTCCAGGCATCTGCCGGACGAGATGGTGGCGCGCGTGATTGGCGTGCAGGGCTTCGTCTCGGTCGGCTTCCTGCTCTTCATGCTGACGACCTCGGATCCCTTCGACCGGCTGTTCCCGGCGGCGCCCGACGGCCGTGACCTCAACCCGCTGCTGCAGGACCCGGGCATGGTGTTCCACCCGCCGATGCTCTACATGGGCTATGTCGGCTTCTCGGTCGCATTCGCCTTCGCGATCGCCGCCCTGCTGGGAGGCAAGCTCGACGCGGCGTGGGCGCGCTGGTCGCGGCCCTGGACGACGCTCGCGTGGTGCTTCCTGACGCTGGGCATCGCGCTCGGCAGCTGGTGGGCCTACTACGAACTCGGCTGGGGCGGCTGGTGGTTCTGGGATCCGGTCGAGAACGCTTCGTTCATGCCGTGGCTGGTCGGCACTGCACTGATTCACTCGCTGGCCGTGACCGAGAAGCGCGGCAGCTTCCGCAGCTGGACCGTGCTGCTGGCGATCACGACCTTCTCGCTGTCGCTGCTGGGCACCTTCCTGGTCCGCTCGGGCGTCCTGACTTCGGTGCACGCCTTTGCCACCGACCCGAAGCGCGGTGTCTTCATCCTCGGCTTCCTCGTCGTCGTGATCGGCACCTCGCTGGCGCTGTACGCCTGGCGGGCCCCCAAGGTGGGACTGGGCGGCAAGTTCGACACCGTGTCGCGCGAGTCCTTCCTGCTGATGAACAACGTGCTGCTGGCGGTGGCCTGTGCCTCGGTGCTGCTGGGAACACTTTATCCGCTGTTCCTGGA